>CAIQPA010000071.1 GCA_903873545.1 uncultured delta proteobacterium | reverse complement strand
TCAGCGCGACGGGGCGCGCAACAGCCGCGTAACGGCTGGGACATAGAACTGCCAATAGGTGTTCTGTGAGGTGAAAGCATCTCGACGGCGCTCGGTGATGGAGCGGAGCCAAGAGAGCCCTGCGAACCGGTAGCTGCCCGGCTCAAAATCGACGTCTGATAGGTCGGCCGCCATGTAGATGCGGTGCGAGCCGAGGATCACCTTGCGGGTGAGCAACGGGATGCGCTCGGAGACATTCATCTCGCGGAGAAGCACCGGCATGGCCGGCAGGTTGGGCAGGGCGAACTCCGCCAGGACCTCGGTACCGGGCAGCGCTTCGAGCACGGGGAACCAGTAGTAGTAGTTTGCGCCACTCGAGGCTTCAGGGAGCAACTCCTCTCCCTCCGGCGTCAGCATCACGCGGGGCGCGACGCGCGGAGCGTCTGGGTTGGAGATGAGGAGTAACCGGCCGTTGCGATGGATGAAGGCCAAGGTGGGGCCTTCGGGCATGTTGTCGTTGCCATACTGCTGGCGGTAGAGCCGCGGGAGCCAGTGGGGGACATCTGCCGTATCGTAGAGGTTGAGGAAGCTTCGGCCGGTCCAGCCTGTCCAGTGCACGCCCAGGAGCTCTTCCATGACCGCGCGCGCCTCTGGCTGCGTGGGCTCTTCGAGACCGTTGTACTCGAGGTAAAGGTGATGCCCGCCCGCGGCAAAGATTGCCATGGCACGGGCGTCGTCATTGGAAATGCCGCCGAAAATCTTCTTCGAGAAGTCGATGTGAGCGGTCTCCGTCGGGATGCCGAGGAGGTCGTCGGCGTAGACCCCATACGAGTCGGTCACAAACAGCCACTCCTTGCCGGAGAGGTCGAGCGATGAGATCGGTGACTGGGTCTCCCGCTTGGTCGGGTCGTAGCCGGCATGCGAGGTGAGGGGCAGCCAGCGCTCCCCTACGGGAGCCTGATACTTCTCATGGTTGAGGAGCCAGATGGCGCCTCGGTGCTCGCGCGCAGACTCGAAGGGAACGGTGTAGTCGACCAGGACGATCTTGGTCGGCTTCCACGGGGTGAACTGCCAGATGAGGAACGAGACCCAGACGGGCGCCGTGGCAAGCGCCAGCAGCAGCAGCACACGGTAGACGTTGCGAAGGCTCACGAGGCACCAAACCCGCGCCGGGACATCGCGCCCCAAGCCTGAACGCCTCGGAAGTAGTTCACCATGCCGCGGAGCCGCCAGTAGAGCGTGAGCTGGCGATACCCGAAGTTCTCGAAGATGCCGAACAACGTCATGCGGAGCAGGTCGCGCCAGTTGGGGTAGACCGAGAAGGAGATCTCCTCCAGCGCCAGGGTAGCGACGCTCAGTAGCACACCGAAGAAGAGCGAGACGGTGAGAAAGAGGAGCATGAAGGAGGTATCGACAACCCCCAACACATAGCTGATTGAGACCGTCACAAGCCCGACGAGCTCGATGATGGGACCGAGCATCTCGAAGATGGCGAAGAAGGGAAAGATGACCATGCCGACCACGCCGTAGCGGGGGTTGAAGAACATGGTGCGATGGCGCCAGATGGAGTCGATGAGGCCGCGGTGCCATCGGTCGCGCTGGCGCCCAAGCTGCTCCAACGTCTCGGGGACCTCGGTGTAACAGGTGGAGTCCCAGACGAAGACGATGCGGTAGGGCACATGGTCTTCGCGCATCTGGCGGTGGAGCCGGACGACCAACTCCATGTCTTCGCCAACGGTGTCGTGGCGGTAGCCCTGTATCTTGAGCACGGCGTCGCGTGAAAAGAGTCCGAAGGCGCCGGAGATGATCAGCGTTCCGCCAAGCAGATTCCAGCCGACCCGCCCGAAGAGGAAGGCGCGGAGATACTCGACCACCTGGAAGGCGGGCACGGGCTTCTCGGGCATGCCGATGGCCTCGACCTGGCCGTTGCGGATGGTGCAGCCGTTCGCCACCCGGACTGTGCCGCCGGTTGCGATGGTGCGGGCGGGGTCGTCGATGAAGGGGAGCGCAAGCCGAAGGAGGGCGTCGGGGCTGATGAGGGTATCTGCATCGATGCTGCAGAAGAGGGGGAAGCGTGCCGCGTTGATCCCGCAGTTGAGTGCGTCGGCTTTGCCGCCGTTGACCTTGTCGATGAGCGTAAGTTTGGGCTCTTTGTAGGACTTGTAGATGGCGACGACAGGCCGGGTCGGGATGACCGCCTGATAGATGGGGTGGACCTCATACATGTCGAAGGCCTCGATCATCACCTGCGTGGTGCGATCGGTGGAGCCGTCGTTCACGACGACGACCTCGAACTCGGGATAGCGGAGCGCGAGGAGGGCGCGGACGGAACCTTCGATGGAAAGGCGCTCATTGAAGGCGGGCGCGATGATGCTGACCGGGTGGGTGTGGTAGCTCCGCAGCGAGCCGTCGAGGTCTGCGGAGATACGCCTGCGTGCGCGCAGGAAAATCTCGGCGAGCGAGAGCCCGAACAGGATCAGGTAGCTGGTGTTCAACCCCACGAAGAAGAAGAGGAAGACCCAGTCGATGAGGTAGATGATGCGATCCAAAGTGTCGTCTGCCCGGGTGTGTTAGCGGTTGGGTTCAAGGTCGCGGACAGAGGCCGCCGAAAAGTTTTCGTCGTCGATGTCGAACTCAAATGCCAGCGGAGGGAGCTGGTCGGGCGCAACGGTCTCGAGGTCGCCGTCGCTGACCGAAAGGGGCGGCAGCTCGTCGAAGGGAGCAACCTGCTCGTCGAAGCTCAGCGGTGGCAGCGGCTCCGGCTCGTCGAAGCCGACGTCGGGAAGCTGCTCGGCGAGGATGGAGCCTCCGCTGAGTTCGTCTTCCCAGAAGTTCTCGATGCCCGAGCGCGGAAGCGGCGCAGGCGCGCCGGGCAGCGGGGTAATGACCGGGTTGAGCATCGTGGCCCCCCGCCCGAGGAGGTAGTTGGAGCCCGTGTGTGGGTCTTCCGTCAGGATACGCTGGGCCATGTCGCGGGCGAATGGGTCGTTGCTGTCAGATGCGATGCGCGCCAACTCTGCGAGGCCGGAATCGCCCAGGTCTCGGAGCGCGGAGGCGGCGTTGAGACGGACCCACCAGCTGGTATCCGAGAGCCGCGTGGCCAGGTGTGAGACCATCTCCTTGAGGCCGACGCGGCCTGCGGTTCTGGCGGCCTGGGCGCGAACCTCCCAGCGGTCATCTTCGAGGCCCATGATGATGTCATCGGGCGCAAGGGTGAGACGGAGGATACCCGCCGCGCGAAAGGCTGCGATGCGGATCTCGTGGTCCTGATCCGTCAGCGCATACTGGATGTAGGGGGCAGAACGGGTGTCGCCCGATAGGGCCAGTACCTCGAGGATGGTGGCATAGAGCCGCGCCTCTGCGCGGGTCTGTGGCGGCTTGCGGAGCAGGGCGCGCAGGCGGGGATGGGCGGATGAGCCAAGGTCGACGAGGATGGCTGCGATCTGCGGGCGCGAGATGCCTGCAGGTGTCGCAAGCGAGGCAAGGAGCGGGTCGACAGCGCGTGGATCGGCGGAGCGGCCAAGGCCACGAGCGGCGGCGAGTCGGACCGCAGGGACAGGGTCTCGGAGTCTGTCGAAGAGGATCTGGGGCTCCACCTTGCCCTCGAGCATGCCGAGGATGCGGACGGCCTCTAGCCGCCGCCACCAGATGATGGAGCTGCTGCGGCGGACAGCGAAGTCGATGAGGCCCAGTCCGCGGTAGAGGGCGACGAGGTCTTCCTGGAGCCTGCTCGCGATGGATGATGCATAGGCCTCAAGCAGCTCCGCGGCATCATCCTTGCGCAGTGGCTTGAGGGTCTTGATGACCTCGGAGAGCGGGATCTCGTCGCTAAGGTAGCGCACGAGGACCGGCGCGATGCTCCGATTGGCGGCCAACCGTTCGCGCCGCTGCCGGATGCGCCTGAGACGGATCAGGACGACAGCGGCGAGCACCGCAATGAGCGCAACGAACTGCACGCTGATAAGCCGGACAAAGAGCCGGTAGAGCGGGTCGGTGAGGAGCAGGTCGAAGGTGTTCATCGGGCTGCCACCGGAGGCGCGGCGCGACCAAAGCGACGGGTGAAGCCGAGCGTGAGGGCATGTCGGACGCGGGTAGCGCGGTCGGCCTCGGTGTCGGACGGCGCGGTCACGGCGTAACTCAGTTTTATGGTGGACAGGTAGGAGATGGGGAGTGTGTAGCCGAGATAGGCCCCGACCTGTGGCGAGCCTTCGCGAAGGAGTGCAGGGTCCTGCGACTGGTCGAAGGGTTCTGTTCCATAGAGCAGCCAGGCATCCAGGCGCTCTTCATCCGAGATGAGGAGTGTGCCCTTGGCCTGATAGGTGAGGAGCGGCGGTGCAGCGACGTCGCCGAAGACGGCCGTCACGCCGGGCTCGAAGAGGAAGCCGTCGAACCGGAGCGCGACGAAGGGGGCAATGAGCTGCACGGTCGGTGTGGTCGCCGAGGCGCTGCCCGACGCGGGGAGGTCGTAGGAGGAGATGCGGTAGGCTGCGCCAAGCCCGACCCGTTCGCCGAGGTCGATGCTGTTGTCCCACGAGAGGGCCCAGGTAGGCATGAACTCGGGGTTAGGAGCGACGGCGAGCGCCAGACGAGTGTTGAAAAAACTGGTTGGGAAGTAGCGGAGCGAGGGCTCGATGGCGAAGTCGACGCGGCGTGTCCCGTAACGGCGGGTGTCGAGGACAACGCCGAGCCCTTGGGCAAACCTGGTGCCGCGATACTCGGCAGCAAGCTGAAGGCTCTGCCAGTCGGCGTTGCCCTGGCCGGAGGTGTCTACGGAGGTGTAGGTGGCGGCTCCGTCGACACGAATCGGCATGAAACGGCGTGCGAGGAGGGCGCGCATGGCCGCCCGCTGCGGGTCGTCGGACTGTGGAGGCAGGGCGTCGAGCTCCTCGGAGAGCCGGGCCATTTCGTCGCGTTCGAAGAGGACCTGGAAAAATCGGGTACGGGCCGCATCATCTTCCGGTGCCGCTTTGAGATAGGCAGCGTAGCCTTCGATGGCCGCATCAAGGTCGCCCGATTGAAAGGCGATCTCTGCGAGGAGGCGGATGGCCTCCGTCTGGTCGCTACCGCTGTCCCGCGCTGCTCCGGCCTCGGCGGCAGCCTCGGCGCGCCGCCCCATCCAGAGCAGGACGCGGGCGGTGGCGCATCGGAGTTCGCCGTAAGCGGCATACTCAGATTGGAAGGATTGCAGCGTACTCAAGGCGTCGTCGAGGTTGCCTGCAGCGGCCTGAATTTTGGCGTAGGTGATGGCGACGTCGACATCGCCGGGGACGAAGCGCCGCGCGAGCCGCGCAGCCTCGAGCGCCTGACGGAGATTGCCTGCGGCGAGGGCCTGCTCTGCCTCGCTGATGAGCCGTGCAGCAGAGGGGGTCGCAATCTCGGGAGCGCCTTGCGTCGCCTCGGCCGCTGAACCCTCGGCTGCTGAACCCTCGGCTGCTGAACCCTCGGCCGCCTCCAAACCCAAAGCGGGTTCGGCTGCGCTCGACGAGGCCGGAGGTAGGGCCCAGACGCAGAGCGAGAGGCCTGTAGCCCATCGGGCCAGCGTGCGGTTCTGAAGCTTCACAGACATGGTCCGAACAGGTAGCGCGCAATCTGAAGGCCCGCTAGATTTCGCTTAGCACAGGGCCATCTCGCCCGCGAGGAGTCTTTGGCGATGGGCTGAAGTCGTGGCGGGAATGAAGGTCGCTGCGAAAGGGTTGGGCGGGGAGAGGGCGTCGTAAAGGCGCCCTTCGGGCGAGGCAGTTGGCGTGGCGGTGCTGTGACACGAGACGCGCAAAATCCGCTCGACAGGGTGGTAGGCTTTGGGTAACATTTGAATCATCGGTCCGAGCGTTCTCGGGCGAAACCTCGAACCAAGGAAGTTGAGATGGCACGGATTACGATTGAGGCACGAATCGCGAAGATTCGTCGTGACCGGGAAGCTTTGGAGAAGAAGGAGCAGTCGCTGCTTGCACAGAGCACCGACCGGGCCATCAAGAAGATTATCACGATCATGAAGGATTCTGGGCTGACATCGGCGCAGGTGGTCAAGGCTTTGGCGGTTGCAGGTGCAACGGCCGCTCCGGCCGCAAAGGGCTCGAAGGAGGCAAAGGCCGCCAAAACGCTCGTCAAGGGAGTCAAGCCTGCATTTGCCCCGAAGGCAAAGGGCGGCAAGGTTGCGCCGAAGTATCGCAACCCTGAGAACGCAGAGCAGACCTGGACCGGTCGCGGAATCCCGCCGACGTGGGCTCGTTTGATGCGTGAGGCCGGCCGGCTGGACGAGTCGATCATTCAAAAGTAGACGCATTTTGGAGATGGAATGTTGCGCACTGTCTGAATCGATGCAAATCGAGGGTGACGGTGCGCGATGTCGTTTTTGCCGAAGCAGAAGGTCATTGTCAGGCCGTCGTCTGCGCTTGATTGAAGCAACGTGCACTCTTACCCGGCAATTCGCCCCGCCGCGCTGAGAGGCGAGAGCGGCAAACCGAGGAGTGTGATGAGCAGCATCGACGCCACCGCCACCGTTCAAGAATACTATGGCAAGACGCTTCAGACGAGCGCCGACCTCAAGACCAGCGCCTGCTGCACGCCGGATGCCATGCCGGAGTTTGTGAAGCCGCTCCTGGCGCGCATCCACGATGAGGTGGTGAATCGCTACTACGGCTGCGGGCTCGTCGTTCCTACTGCGCTCGACGGCGCCCGTGTCCTCGACATCGGTTCGGGCTCGGGCCGAGATGTCTACCTGCTCGCCCAGCTGGTTGGAGAGCGGGGAGAGGTGGTCGGTGTGGACATGACCGCCGAGCAGCTGGCGGTTGCGCGTGCCCATGTGGAGTGGCACCGCGAGCAGTTCGGGTTTGCCCGCGCGAATACGCGGTTTCTCGAGGGCTTCATCGAGAAGCTGTCGGAACTGCCTTTAGAGCCGCACAGTTTTGACCTGGTCGTCTCGAATTGTGTCGTGAACCTGTCGCCCGACAAGCCAGCGGTCTTTGGCGGCGCGCGACGTCTGCTCAAGGCGGGCGGCGAGATGTACTTCTCCGATGTCTATTGTGACCGTCGTCTGCCGGAGGCCGTTCGCAATCACCCCGTGCTCTACGGCGAGTGTCTGGGCGGCGCCCTCTACTGGAATGACTTCCTTGCGATGGCGAAGGCGGCCGGATTTGGCGACCCGCGACTGGTGACGAGCCGTCCGCTCGAGATTCTCGACCCGGAGCTGAAGGCGGCCCTCGGCCAGGCGAAGTTCTATTCTGCGACCTACCGGCTGTTTGCCATCGATGGGCTGGAGCCGCTCTGCGAGGACTACGGTCAGGCCGTCGTCTACCGGGGCGGGGCGCTCGGCGAGGAGGACTGCTTCATCCTCGACGGTCACCACGCCATCGAACAGGGCCGCGTCTTTCCCGTGTGCGGCAATACCTGGCGGATGCTCCACGACACCCGCTTTGCCCCGTTCTTCGACTTCATCGGCAGTTTCGACCGCCATTTTGGTATCTTCCCGGGTTGCGGGACGCTCAATCCGCTCGAGCCTGTGGCAGGCGCTGCTGCGGCTGTGGCCTGCTGCTAGCGGGTGTTGCGACGGCGCATGGAGCGTCGGAGCCGGGCGAGTAGGTCGTTGGGCAGGTAGGGCTTGATGAGGAAGTCGTCGGCGCCGACTTCGAAGGCCTTGACGACGCTGTCGTCGCGTGAGGCGACGGAGGTGACGACGATGGGCGTCTCGTCGTACCGCCTGTCTGCGCGGAGCTGGGCAAGGATGCTAAGGCCGTTGATGCCCGGCAGCGAACTCTCGAGGATGACGGCGCGCAGGTCGGGGAGGGCGAGCGCGGCATCGATTTGGGCCCCTGTGGCCGCAATTCGGACACGGAAGTTTTCGCGTTCGAGGAGCGAGCTGAGAAACTCCTGCAGCAGCGGATCGGCCTCGATGACGACCACCAAGGGTGGCTGGTTTTCTACGACGGCGGCGGGCGTGACGATGGTCCGAGCGGGCTGCGCTGTCGCCCGAAGGAAGAGCGCCTCGAGTTGGGCGATCACCTCGCGGGTGTCGCGCGGCTCGCTGACGGTAAGCGTCGCCGCGACGAGCGGGATGGGGCTTCTGTCGGAGGCTCCGAGCGCAAAGGGGAGCTCGGAGAGGCGCTCGAGGATGCGGCGCAGCAGGACGATGGCGCTGGCGTCGTCGCAGCCTGCGAGCATGAGGACGAGCTCGCCGCGGTGGAGGCGGAAGAGGCCGTCGGAGCGTCGGAGGAGCCCGCGTAGCGCCTCGCCGAGCTGTTGGAGGAGCAGCCCCTGTTGCTCTTCGGTGGCGTTAGCGAGCTTGGCAGCGAGGCCTGGCGCGCCGAGCATGGCGAGCGCGAAGGGTTCACCGAGCCGCTGCAGGGAGTGGCTCCGGGCCTGCCAGGCGAGCTGGAAGGCGCGCCGGTTGGGAAGTCCCGACGGCGTGTCGAGCAGGGTGGAGCGCCGGAGTTCGTTGCGCCGGCGGAGGAGCTGGGTGGCGCAATCTGCGATGGCGTGGCGCTGCAGGGGTTTGTCGAGCCGCTCTGCGAGTTCGAGCCCTGCAGGGGGGCGCACAGAGCGGTTGGAGAAGCCGACCAGCATGGCGAGCTCACCTTCGGGCGGCCTCTGGATCGCAGCAGCGAGACGGTCGAGTCCCTCATTGGGCAGTTCGAGGTCGATGAGGATGAGCGCGGGAAACTGCCGCGCGATGGTGGTCAGCGCCCAGTCGACGGCACGAGCCACAACGACCTCACGGTCGAGCGCGGTGAGCGCCTGCTCTGCGATCTTGGTAGCCGCAGGGTCGTCGGAGATGATGAGGATGAGCTGTTCGGCCCGTTCGATGCGCATCGTCTCGCCGGGTTAGGCGTGGAGTCCGGTGTCGGCGAGCCAGCGCTCCGCGTCGAGTGCTGCCATGCAGCCGGTGCCGGCTGCGGTGATGGCCTGGCGGTAGATGTGGTCGGCACAGTCGCCGGCAGCGAAGACGCCCGGGATCTTGGTGCGGGTCGAACCGGGCACGACGTTGAGGTAGCCCGACTCGTCCATGTCGAGCCACTCTGCGAAGGGCTTGGTGTTGGGGGTGTGGCCGATGGCGAGGAAGAGGCCCTGTGTGGCCATCTCGCTCAGCTCGCCGGTAACGGTGTCGCGGAGCTTGAGTCCGGAGACGCCGGTCTCGCGGGTACCGAGGACCTCGAGGACCTCGCTGTTCCAGCGGACCTTGACCTTGGGGTTGCTGAGGACGCGCTCCTGCATGACGGCCGAGGCGCGGAAGCTGTCGCGGCGGTGAATGAGGACGACCTCACTGCACATCTTGGCGAGGTAGGAGGCCTCTTCCATGGCGGTGTCGCCGCCGCCGACAACAGCGATGGGGCGGTCTTTGAAGAAGAAGCCGTCGCAGGTGGCGCAGGCGCTGACGCCGTAGCCCGAGAGGTGCTGCTCGGACTCGAGGCCGAGGTACTTGGCCGAGGCGCCGGTGGCGACGATAACGGCGTGGGCGAGGACGACGGTGTCGTCATCGAGGAAGAGCTTCTTGGGGGAGGAGGCGAAGTCGACCTTCTCGACCATGTTGTAGCGGATTTCGGTACCGAAGCGCTGGGCCTGCTTGGTCATGACATCCATGAGGTCGGGGCCCATGATGCCATGCTCGAAGCCGGGGTAGTTCTCGACTTCGGTGGTGATGGTGAGCTGTCCACCGGGCTGGATGCCGGCGAAGAGGAGGGGCTTCATGTCGGCGCGGCCGGCATAGATCGCGGCGGTGAGGCCGGCGGCGCCGGAGCCGATGATGACGATGGGGTGGACGGTGTCGCTCATGGGGATTCTCGCGTCAGTTGGGGTGCGGTTCGGTACGGCGGGCGTGGTGCTGTGTCAACGGAGTTGGGGGCTCCAAAAACGGCGACGCGCCGGGGATGAGCCGGCGCGTGTTGGAGGAGCCCTTCGACCTAGCAGTCGTAGTAGAGCTCGAACTCCATGGGGGTGGGGCGGAGGCGGTTGACCTGCACTTCGCGCTCGTACTTGTAGGAGATCCAGGCGTCGATGAGGTCCTGGCTGAAGACGTTGCCCTTGAGGAGGTAGGCGTGGTCGGCCTCGAGCGCCTTGAGGGCCTCATCGAGCGAGCCGGGCGTGCCGGGGATGCCGGCGCGCTCCTCGGGGGAGAGCGAGTAGATGTCCTTGTCGGCCGGCTCGCCGGGGTTGATGCGGTTCTCGATGCCGTCGAGGCCGGCGAGGAGGATGGCCGAGAAGGCGAGGTAGGCGTTGCAGGAGGGGTCGGGCGTACGGAACTCGATGCGCTTGGCCTTGGGGCTCGAGTTGTACATGGGGATGCGGATGGCAGCCGAGCGGTTGCGGCTGGAGTAGGCGAGGCTGATGGGGGCCTCGTAGCCGGGCACCAAGCGGCGGAAGCTGTTGGTGGTGGGGTTGGTGAGTGCGACGAGCGAGGCACCGTGATGGAGGATGCCGCCGATGAAGTGGAGCGCGGTCTCGGAGAGGCCGGCATACTTGTCGCCCGCGAAGAGGGGCTTGTTGTCGCGCCAGAGGGAGACGTGGATGTGCATTCCCGAGCCGTTGTCTCCGTAGAGGGGCTTGGGCATGAAGGTTGCGGTCTTGTTGTGGCGGAAGGCGACGTTCTTCACGCAGTACTTAAACCACTGGAGCTTGTCGGCCATGGTGACGAGGGTGTCGAAGCGCATGTCGATTTCGCACTGACCGCCGGTGGCGACCTCGTGGTGCTCGGTCTCGATCTCGATGCCGAGCTTCTCCATCTCTACGACCATCTCCTGGCGGATGTTGCGGACCTTGTCGTAGGGGGGCGCGGGGAAGTAGCCGCCCTTGTAGGGGGCCTTGTAGCCAAGGTTGCCGCCCTCATCGCGGCCGGAGTTCCACTTCCCTTCGTCGGAGTCGACCTTGTAGAAGGCGCCGTTCTGGGTGGACTCGAAGCGGACGTCGTCGAAGAGGAAGAACTCCGCCTCGGGTCCGAAGAAGGAGGTGGTCGCGATGCCGGTGGACTTGAGGTACTCCTCGGCGCGCTGGGCGACGGCGCGGGGGTCGCGCTCGTAGGACTGGCCGGTGACGGGGTCGAAGATGTTGCAGATGAGCGAGAGCGTCTTGCGCTCGTAGAAGGGGTCGATGCGGGCGCTCTTGACCTCGGGGCGGAGGAGCATGTCGGAGGACTCGATGGAGCGCCAGCCGCGGATGGAGGAGCCGTCGAAGCCCTTTCCGTCCTCAAAGAAGGCCTCGTCGAACTGGCTGATGGGCATACCAACATGCTGCCAGGTACCGGGCAGATCCATGAACTTGAGGTCGATGAACTCGACCCCCTCGTCCTTGGCGAACTTGACTACATCCTTGGGCGTCTTGAACTCGGTGGCCATGATTCTGTCCTTGCGCGTGCGGGGCGAACCCCAGGTGAGAGAGAGGTTGTGAGGTCTGGTTAGCTGACGGCGGAGGGGCCGCGCTCGTTGGTGCGGATGCGGACGGCCTCGTCGACGTGGAGAACGAAGATTTTTCCGTCGCCCGTGTCGCCCGTGTAGGCGGCCTCGCGGATGGCGGCGACGACGGCGTCTACCTGGTCGTCGAGTACGACGACCTCGATTTTGAGCTTGGGAACGAAGTCGACGACGTACTCTGCGCCGGGGTAGAGCATGGCCTTGCCTCCGGTGCGGCCGTAGCCCTTTACCTCAGAGACGGTCATGCCGTGCACGTCGGTATGATCGAGGGCGTCCTTGACCTCGTCGAGCTTGAAGGGACGGATGATGGCTTCGATCTTCTTCATGAGCGTGGCACCTTCTGAGGGGGCGGATAACAGTGGCGGAGGGGATTTGCAACGCGGTTCGGCGTAGAATCGTCAATTTGACGCAGCGTGTTGACGCATTCAGCCCCGTGACCAGTGCGTTCGGGAGAGTCGCTCCGCGAGAGAGCGACCCGAGCCGAGCAGGAGGAGCGGGAGCCAGAGCAGCCAGAGCGTGGCTGGGGTGAGCAGTCGAAAGGCGGCCTCTTTGGTGCGTTCGAGGCCGTCTGCCGGCCGTTCGGCGGCGTCGCAGAGTTCGATGCCGAGCCATTGCGGGAGCAACGACCTGCCCGCGGCGGCGAGGGCAACGGCGATGAGGTGGCCCGGCAGGAGCGCGAGCAAGAGGTCGCGGTAGAGGTGGCCTGGCGCGGTGGCGAGCGCGAGCGCGAGGTGCTCGAGCTGGGGGAGGTCTGGATTGGGGCGAAGGGCTGCAGGAACACTGAGCGCTCCGAGCCAAAAAAGGAGGCCGGCGGTTGTCACGCAGAGGAGCGCCTGCCCAGCAGCGAGAGCGAGCCTGCGGAGGCGGTTGGTCGGCTGGTCAGCCGCCATGGGTGACGCGGCCGTCGAGGAGGGCGCGGGCGATGACGAGCGAGGCCATGCCGGCCGACTCAGCGCGGAGGATGCGGGGTCCGAGCCCGACGGCGCGTCCGCCTGCGGCAAGGAGCGCAGCCCGTTCGAATGGAGCGAGGCCGCCCTCGGGGCCGATGACGAGGCAGGTTGTCTCTGCGAGCGCCGGCCAGGGGGTGAGCGGTGAGGTCTCGTCGCAGAAGAGGAGCGAGCTGCCCTCGGGGCGGAGTTTGAGCCAGTCAGCGAGGGTGGCTGGCGGTGCGAGGGTGGGCATGCGGCGGGTACCGCACTGGGCGGCGGCGGCCTCGATGATGCGCTGCCAGCGCTCGATCTTGCTGGCTTCGCGGTCGGAGGGCTTGGCGACGTTGTGTTCGAGGAGCAGGGGCTGGATCTCGTCTGCGCCCACCTCCACGGCCTTCTCGAGCAGCCACTCCCACCGGTGGGCGCGGAGCAGGGCGGCAGCGAGGATCAGGCGCCCCGAGGTGGGCTGGTCGGGGAAGCTGGCTGTGAGCTCGACCGCCTCGGTCCCGTCGTCGGAGAGCCGGCCCTCCCACTGGCCACCGTCGCGGCCGAGCAGCAGCAGCGGCGCGCCTGCGCGTAGCCTGCGGACGTGGCTGGCGTAGTGGGTCTGCTCCCGCGTGAGGCGGATGCTGTCGGCCCCAACCTGGTCGGGTGTGACCGTGAGTCGGAGCGGCGCTGCGGGCTTCACGGGGCCGGCTTCTGCAGGAGGATGGAGCACCAGTCGCCCATCGTCTCGGAGCGGAGGTGGGTGGCACCGAGCTCGAGAAAGGTCTCTTCGACGGAGCGGCGCTCGGTCTCGAGGATGCCGGAGAGCAGCAGGAAGCCGCCCTCTGCGGTGGTGCGGTAGAGCTCGACCTTGAGCCGCTTGATGACGGTGGCGAGGATGTTTGCGACGACGAGGTCGAAGGTGTCGGTGAACTGGTCGAGCGGCTTGGTGCTTGCGACGATGGGGACCGCCAGCTCGTTGCGCTCGACATTCTCTCGCGTGGCCGTGACTGCAATCGGGTCGTTGTCGATGGCGATGAGCTGGGTGGCGCCAAGACGGGCGGCTGCGATGGCGAGGATGCCGGAGCCGGTGCCGACGTCGAGGACGGTGCGGATGGGGTGGGCGAGGAGGAGCTCGTCGATGCCGCGCAGGCAGAGGCGGGTGGTCTCGTGGGTGCCCGTGCCGAAGGCCATGCCGGGGTCGATCTCGACGAGGGTCATGCCCTCCGCGACCGGCTTGTCCCAGGGCGGGTGAACGATGATGCGGGGCGAGATCTGGGTGGGCTTGAAGTAGGCGAGGTAGGCTGTGAGGTAGCCGTGGTCGGTGATGGGGATGGCGGTGACGACGATGGGCCAGGCCTCATCGAAGCGGGCGCGGAAGGCGTCGCGGAGTTCGTCGAGGTCGCCATCGTGTTCGAGGTGAATCTGCCAGACGACACCGTCGACAGCGCCGATGCGCTCGACCTCTTCGGGGGTCTGCGACTCGCGGTCGATGCGCTCAAAGCCGAGGATGTCTTCGCAGCCCCAGAGTGCGCCTTCGATGGCGTCTTCGAGTGGCTCGGAGCGCTCGCGGAGCTGGATCTGGTAGCGGACGAGCGGGCCCGTTTCGGGGGGCGGCGGGAGGAGCGTGGGGTCGGTCGGCGAAGGGTTGGACATGAGGCGCACTGCGGGCGTAAACAGGGTTGCAAGAGGCTACACCACAACTCGTTGAGAGGTCGAATGTCGAGTGAGATTTTGCTGTCTGAGGAGCGCGACGGGGTGCTGTGGCTGACGATGAACCGGCCGGAGCGTCGCAACGCGCTGTCGACGGAGTTGGTGCGGGCGCTGGTGGCGGCTTTTGAGGGTGTCTCGGCATCGACGACGGTGGGCGCGGTGGTGCTGACGGGTGCGGGCGACTTCTTCTGCAGCGGCGCCGACCTCAATCCGGCGCTGGCAGCGGCCGGCCCGCTGGCGATGCATGAGGACCGCCGAAACTTCGTGCGGCTGCTGCGTGCGATGCGGAGCTGCGGTCGTCCCGTGATTGCGCGGGTGCATGGGCCCGCGCTGGCTGGCGGGCTTGGCCTTGTGGCGGCCTGCGACCTGGCGGTGGCCTCGGAGACGGCGCACTTTGCCACGCCTGAGATCAAGATTGGGCTCTTCCCGATGATGATCATGGCGCTGATTGCGCGGAACATTGGGCGCAAGCGGGCGCTGGAGCTCATGTACACAGGCGACAAGATTTCGGCGCAGGAGGCGGCGACGCTGGGGCTGGTGAACCGGGCGGTGGCGGCCGAGACGCTCGATGCGGAGGTTGCGGCGCTGGCCGGCAAGATTGCGGGGTTCTCTCCCGCGGTGATGCGGCTCGGGCGCGAGGCCTTCTACGCCATGGAGGAGATGCCGCTCGACGGGGCGCTGGAGTATCTCTGCGACCAGCTCACGCTTGCGACGCTCACCGAGGACGCTGCGGAGGGCGTGATGGCCTTCGTTGGCAAGCGGCCGCCGGTCTGGAAGGGGCGCTAGCCTCCGAAGAGGTTGTCCATGGTGTAGCGGCCCGGTGGCTGCGCAACGAGCCATCGGCCTGCCGTCAGCGCGCCATTGGCGAAGAGGGAGCGGTCTGTGGCCCGGTGGGTAAGCTCGAGGCGTTCGCCGTCGCCGAGGAAGTGGACGGTGTGTTCGCCGATGACATCTCCGCCGCGGAGCGCAGCCATGCCGATCTCGCCTTCGGCGCGCGGTGCGAAGTGGCCGAAGCGGGCCTGCTCCATGACTGCGGAGGCTGCTCGTCCCTGATGCGCTGCTTGGGCGAGGAGTTTGGCGGTACCGGAGGGCGCATCCTTTTTGAGCCGGTGGTGGGTCTCGACGACCTCGATGTCGAAGGAGGTGGGGAGTGCGCTGCTGGCGAGTGTCACGAGCCTGCGGAGCATGGCGACGCCGAGGCTGGTGTTGGCGGTGTGGAGCAGCGCTGTGTGGCGGGCGGCATCGTTGAGCTGCTCCTCGGTCTGCGCCGTGATGCCGGTGGTTCCAGAGAGGAGGGGGATGCGGCGAAGTCCGCAGAGGCGGGCGACATCGCGCAGGGCGTCGGGGGAGGAGAAGTCGATGATGAGGTCGGCCTGCAGGCCGTCGAGGTCCTGCTCGAGCCGCGCGAGGTTTTCGCGGCCCACGCGGTGGATGAGGTCGAAGCCTCCCGTTCGGGCTGCGGCCTGCTCGATGGCGAGGCCCATGCGGCCGTTTGCGCCAACGAGGACGGTTCGGAGCGGGCGGCTCACCTGGGCACCCCGAGCGCCTCGAGGCTGGCGAAGAGCTCGGCCTTCTCCGTCGCCGTGAGAGGCATCATTGGCAGGCGCAGGTTCTGGTTCTCGAAGCCGAGCCACTCGAGTGCGGCCTTGAGCGGCGCGGGGCTAGCCTGCTTGAACATGAGCTGGTGGAGGGCGGCAATCTTCGGCTGGAGCGCCTGGGCGGTGGCGAGGTCGCCGGCGGCCATGGCGTCGCAGAGTGCGCTCATCCAGGCCGGCGCCATGTTGCCGACAACGGAGATGACGCCGTGACCACCGAGGGCCATGAAGGGGAGGGTGGTCGCGTCGTCGCCGGAGAGCAGGAGCTTGTGTCCCGCCTCTGCGATGAGGAGGCTGTCGGTGAGGAGGTCTGCGGAGGCCTCTTTGAAGCCGAGGATGTTGGGCAGCGCCGCGATGGCGAGCATGGAGGCGAGGGTGAGACCGACGGCGGTGCGGCCTGGGACATTGTAGGCGATGACCGGCAGCGGCGAGGCTTCGGCGGCCTGGGTGAAGTGGGCGACGAGTCCGGCCTGGGGCGGCTTGTTGTAGAAGGGAACGACGACCATGAGGGCGTCGACGGGTGCCTCGGCGCCGAAGAGGCGGACCTGTTCGACCGCGTCGCGCGTGTCGTTGGTACCGATGCCGCCGACGACGCGGGCGCGTGAGCCGACGGCGGCGCGTACGGTGCGCATTGCGGCGAGGCGCTCGTCGCGCGACATGGTGGCCGACTCGCCGGTGGTGCCGCAGACGACGATGCCGTCGACGCCGTTATCCACGGTCCAGGCCGCGTGACGGGCGAGGGTGTCGTGGTCCATCTCTCCGTTTGCGCGGAACGGGGTCGGGATGGCGATGTAACATCCACCGAAGGGATGGGGCATGGTGCGTTTCCTAGAAAAAGGATGCAGAAAATTGGACTTGGGTTTGGTCTGCGACGAGGGCGCTTCCATTACACGCGGTAGCTGTCGGATGGCTACTGCGAAGGGAAACGGAGAGTAGCATGAGCGTAGTGTTGGCGGTGTTGGCGAGCGCAGGGCTTGGGATCTGGGCAAGTTCGCTTGCGATTCGTGCGGTTCTGCTCGCTGTTCCGTCGCGGGACGCTCGCTCGTAGTTCACTCGAGCCGCCAGGACTCGAAGGTGGGCGGTCTGGACTGGGCGAGCTCTTCGAGGAAGAGGCTGGCTCGGGCGTAGACCCGTCCTTCGGTGCGGGAGAAGTAGGTAGCGGGGCGCAGGAGATAGAGGTCTCGCTTTGCGCGCGTTGCGGCGACGTAGAAGAGGCGTCGTTCCTCTTCGAGTTCGTCTCCCGTTGCGGAGCGGGCCGAGGGGAACTGGTCTTCGGCGAGCCAGATGAGGAAGACGGACTGGAACTCCAGCCCCTTGGCCTGGTGGACGGAGGAGAGGATGACCCGCTCGGTCTCGGGGTTGGCGTCGGCCTGGAAGTCGGAGCCGGTGCCGGGGTCGAGTGCGAGTGAGTCGAGGAAGGCGGGGATGTTGGGCTGTCCGGCGGCGTAGGCGACGAGTGTGTCGAGGTCTCGGATTCGGTTAGCAGGGTTGTCGTCGATGCGTGCGAGGAGGTCGTCGTAGAAGGCAGCGCGGAGCCGTTCGATGGCGCGTGAGGGGCTCTGCTGCAGCTCTTCGGAGAAGAGCTCGGCGAGGACCTTTGCGATGGGTTCGAAGGCGCCAGCTGCCCGCTTTGGGATGGAGAGGAGTCGCGGGTTGCTGAGTGTCTCGGGGATGGCCCCGCAGGAGAGGAGCTGGTCGTGAATGCGGGCTGCGGCTGCCGGTCCGATACCGTCGACGAGCGTGGCGAAGCGGAAGAAAGCGATGGTATCTCGGGGGTTAGCGGCGAACTTCAAGAGCGAGAGGACATCTTTGATGTGGCGCTGCTCGAAGAACTTGAGGCCGGAGCGGATCTCGAAGGGGATGTTGCGGCGGCCGAGCTCAATCTGGAGCTCCATGGAGTGCCAGTGGGCGCGGTAGAGGACGGCGATGGAGGCGAGTTCCACGCCCTCATCGCGGAGCTCGAGGATGCGCTGGGCGACGAAGGCGGCCTGCTCGGACTCGTCTCGGGCGATGATGTTGGCGGGGATGGGGCCGGCCGGATTGGAGGTGAAGAGCTGTTTGGGGAACTGGGCCGTGTTGTGGCTGATGCTGACGTTGGCGAGCGCGAGGAGCTCGGGCGAGGAGCGGTAGTTCTGCTCAAGGTTGAAGGTGACGGCTTCGGGGTAGCGGATGGGGAAGTTGAGGATGTTGGAGATGTCGGCGCCGCGGAAGGAGTAGATGGCCTGGCAGTCGTCGCCGACGACCATCACGGAGCGGTGACGTGCGGCCATGAGGTCGACGATTTCGCACTGGATGGGGTTGGTGTCTTGGAACTCGTCGACGAGGAGGTGGTCGAAGCGGCGCTGGAGCGTCTCGCGGACGTCGTCGTGTTCGCGGAGGAGGCGGCGCCAGAGGACGAGGAGGTCGTCGAAATCGGTGACGCCGGCCTCGAACTTGCGGCTCTGGTAGAGGGCGATGCAGTCGCCGATCTCTGCGGTGAGTGCGGAGAAGGCAGAGGCGCGTTCGAGGATGAGGGGCTCGAGGTCGCGGCCTGTGTTGATGGCTGCGGAGAGGAGGTCGCGGAGGGTGGAGGCTTTGGGGAAGCGGGTGTCTGGCGGCTTGGTGATGTCTGCGGCGCAGCGCTTCATGAGGCCTTCGGCGTCTTCGCGGTCGAGCGTTGCGAAGTTGGGGGGCAGGCCGAAGCGGTCGGCATGCTCCTGGATGAGCCGTCGGCCGATGGAGTGAAAGGTGCCGCTGGCGACGGCGTAGCCGGTGCGTCCGAGGAGGTCGGCGAGCCGTCGCGACATCTCGGCGGCGGCCTTGTTGGTGAAGGTGAGCGAGAGGATGCGCTCGGGCCGCACGCCGGCCTGGATGAGGTGGGCGATGCGGTGGGTGAGGGTGCGTGTTTTGCCCGAGCCGGGGCCGGCGATGACGAGGGCCGGCTGAAACGGGGCAGTCACAACGGCGCGCTGTTGGTCGTTGAGCCCGTCGAGGTGGGCGGGGGCCGGCACGGGGGCCGTTGGCTGCATTCGATAGGTCTTGCTCATCGCGAAGGGCCTGCGGCTCCGGAGCGGGCGTGGGCGATAGACCCGCGACGGCTGCTGTGATACGATGCTAAGCGCGGAAGTCGCAAGCAGCGAGTGAAGTTGCTCACACGGCGAGGTTGCAGCGTGGCGAAGCTGTTGTTTGTCGACCAGGGGATTTCAACCGAGTTCGTGCTCGATGATGCCGCCGGCGAGATTTCGCTGGGGCGGAGTCCTACTTGCACGGTTCGGGTGAACAACCCGAGCCTGTCGCGGGTGCATGCGGTGCTTGTTCGCGAGGGGAGCCCTGCACGCTACCGGATGATCGACCGGGGCTCCTCGAACGGGACCTATGTGAACGGGCAGCGCCAGGCGGAGTCGCTGTTGCGTCATGGCGATCAGCTGATGTGTGGCGAGTTTGTCTTCCTGTTTGTGGATGACAGCGCTGGGCCTGGCGGCGCGGTTTCGCGTTCGATGCCGCCGATGCCGAGCCCGATGCAGACGCAGGGCCGGATGGCGCTGGAGGTTACGGGGCAGGCAGAAGAGGCCTCTCCGGAGGGCAGCGCCGCGGCTCCTCCGATGGGCACCCGTTCGTTGCGGCCTCTCTCGACCGATGCGCAGATTGCGCAGGTGACCGAGGATGGGTTCTATGCTGCGCTCGAGCAGGCCGACGCGCTGCGGGTGGAACTTGAGATGTCGCAGCGTGAGCGAGAGATGCTTTCGGAGCAGGTGCGGGGGCTGATGTTCGAAGTGAATCGGCTGCGGAGCGAGCCGCAGACGGCGCTGGAGCAGGCCGCTCTCTCGGACGGTTCGATGCTGAGCGAGGATGTGGTGCGGCGGCAGTCGCTGGAGCAGATGGGCCGCCTCCGCGGTCAGGTGGAGAAGCTGGCTGCGGAGCGCGAGGAGCTGCTGGTTCGGTGCCGTCGGGTGACGGAGCTGGAGCAGGAGAACCGCCGGCTGAAGGAGCAGGTTGCCGCTGCAGCCGGTTCTGCTCCGGCGGAGTCGGAGCTCGGCGGGCGCCTTGAGACGATGAAGGAGGCCTTCATGCAGCTCGACACGGAGATGCTCGCGTTGGAGGAGGTGAACCGCGGGCTTCGGTCCGAAGTGGAGCGGTTGCGCGGCGGCGGTCGGTGAGTCGGCTGATTCGTGGTGCGCTGCTGTTGGGGCTGCTGGTTGCATGGGGCAGTGCGGCTTCGGCGGAGTCGGTGGCTGTTGGGGCTCGGTTGCGTGAACTGGCCTCGATGCCGGAGGCGCAGCGCGTTGCCGGGCAGCGGGCGCTGGCGGCGCAGGGCGCCGAGGTTGTGGCTGCGCTGGCGTTGGCGGCTGCCGATCGTGCGCTGGCCGACGAGGTGACGCAGGTTGCGTTGGTGGTCTTGGGGGAGGTTGGCAGTGCGGAGGCCTGCGCAGGGCTGCCGAACGAGGCTGCGCTGGAGGGGCGGAGCGCGGCGATCGGGCTCGCTGCGGCGGTGGCGCGGGCGCGCTGCGGCAGCGTCTCGGCACTGCAGCTGCGGCTCGGCTCCGTGGATGCGCGGGTGCGGGCGAAGGCGGCTGTGGCGCTGGGCATCCTGGGGCGGAGCGAGCTGCTTGTGCCGGTGGTGGCGGCGAGCAGCGACCCTGCGAATGCGGGCTATGCGACCTTCTGGGCGCTGGCGCGTGGGCTGATGGGCGATGGCTCCGTTTCGAGCGTGGTGGAGGTGCTGGAGCGTCAGCCTGCGACGGCGCGGCTGGGCTGGCTGGCGCGTATGCGGAGCTCGCCGCTGGGGCCTGCGCTGGACTGGCAGGCGGGCTGGCTCGAGGAGTCCGACCCGCTGACGGGCGAGGCGCTGGTAGGCGAGTACCTGCGACGGTGCGAGGCGATGCCAGAGGCTGCCGTAAAGGCAGCGGCGCTGAAATGGCCTAGGCTTGCGCCGCGTCTGGCGCAGGGCTGCGGGGCAGCGTCACCGTAAAGCGGGCGCCGCCGAGGGGGCCGGCGGGTGTGACCGCGATGGTGCCGCCCTGGAGTTCGACGATGCGGCGGGAGATGGTGAGGCCGAGCCCTGTGCCGCCGGGTCTGCGGGTCCAGAAGGGCTCAAAGAGGTGAGGAAGGTCGGTTGCGGCGATTCCTGGGCCGGAGTCGTCGATGTGCAGGGCAACGGTGCTCGGATGGAGTTCGGCCGTCACCTCGATGGTTCGCGGACTGCCGTCGGGGAGGGCGTCGAGGAGGCGGATGGCGTTTTGCAGCAGGTTGAGGAAGACCTGCTGCAGACCGTCGGTCGAGCCCATCACACGGGCGTCGGCGGGGAGGGCGGCAGTGATGCGGGTCTGATTGCGGGCCGCCTCGGGCTCGAGGAGCAGGAGCAGGCTGCGGAAGAGCGAGGTAAGGTTGACGGGGTCGTCGTCGATGCGGGGCTGCCGTGCAAGGCTGAGGTAGTCTTCGGTGAGTGCGTTGAGACGGGCGATGTCGGACTCGATTCGGCGGAGCGCAAAGCGGGCATCCTCGCTGGCGCCGGTGAGGCTATCGGCGAGCATCTCGGCGTTGAGGCCCATGCTGGAGAGCGGGTTTCGGATCTCGTGGGTGATGCGGCTTGCGAGCTCGCCTGCGGCGGCGAGCCGTTCTGCGCGGAGTCGGGCGTCGTGCTCGAGCTGGAGTGCTTCGTTGGCGGCTTCGAGCTCCTGGTTCTGCGCGCGGAGTCGCTGATCGCGTTCGGAGAT
>CAIQPA010000070.1 GCA_903873545.1 uncultured delta proteobacterium | reverse complement strand
TCGAGCAGGGGCGGAGGCTAGCGAGCGCTGGGGTGGGCAGTTCACGCACTGCGGGGCGGAGCGCGCGGGCCTGCGCGATGGGGTCCATGGTGGTGAAGACCACGGCGCCCATGATGCTCGAAGTGGCGGTGCCCTCCGCGGCAAGGAAGGCTCGGAGCGGAGCATACTTGTTCCAGCCGTCGAGGAGTTCGGGCTCCGTGGGGGCTGACGAACCGATGACCGCGGCGAAGTCTGCATCCTGTACGAGCCGGTCGTTATCGTCAGTGATCACGGCGTCGGTCAGGTAGACGGCATAGGTTGTGTTGGGCTCAAGGGGCGCGCGGAAGGAGGGGTGGATGGCCACGTAGTTATGGCAGATGAACTTGCTCCGTCCGCTGGTGACATTCCAGCCGATCGAGGCGCCGCGACCGAAGCTGGGCGAGTCGGGTGTGATGTTGACGATGCGGAGCGAACCGCCTGGGCCACCCTGGATCGTGTCGAATCTGGGGGCACTAGAAAAGCGGAAGTAGATGGTGGGGTTGGTCGAGAAGCCCTCGTTGCTGCCGCGCAGGGTGCGAAGGTAGCTGCCGAGCACATCGCCGCCGAGGAAGCGGACGCCGGGGTCGGGGAAGCCATCGAGGTTCACGCCGGTCTCGGTGCGGCGGATGTCGTTGGGGAAGGGGAGGCGAAAGAAGTCGGCGAGCGGCTCTCCTGCCTTCGGGACCTCGAAGAAGATGCGGAAGGGTCCCGTCTCGTCGGCGGGGTTGGCGCAGTCGGTGTCGGGCAGGAAGGGGAAGCCGGAGGCGGGGAGCAGACAGAGCCCCTCCACGCCGCAGAGCAGGGGAGCGGCGCAGTCCGAGGAGGTGGCGCAGGCCTCGCCGATGTCGAGTGTCCCTGGCGTCTCGCAGAGGCCACCAAGGCCTCGGTAGGAGCAGCGCAGGCCTTCGCCACAGTCCTGGGCCTGTGTGCAGGGTGAGCCGTCGACGCCGGTCCCGGCCTCGAAGCACTGGCTGGTGGTGCCGCAGACGAGGCCGTCTGCGCACTCTCCGCTGATGATGCAGCTCTCGCCCAGCTGACGGTTGGCCGTGGGCAGGCAGGCGTTACCGATGCAGGAGAGGTTGGAGCGGCACTCGGCGCTGGCGATGCAGCTGTCTCCGAGGAGCGCGCCGACAACGGGGCGGCCGTCGGGGCCGACAGGTGTGCCGTTCGGCAGGGTTCCGCCGGTGTCGGTGCCTGTGTCGCTTCCGCCAGGGCCTAAGCCAGACCCTTCTACAGCGTCTGGCAGGTCGATGGCATCCGGATCCGAGAATGCTGCGCAGGCGGAGAGCAGCGAGAGGGTCAGGGCGAGGAGGGCGTTCGTCTTCATGAGCCGCACAGCGTCAGGGTAGGAATGGTGCAGCATCTACACCCTCGGCGCAGAATCCGCGAGAGATGCGGGGGCCAAAAACGCCAAACGGCGAGGTCTCCCTCGCCGCAGCTTCTGTCACGCCGAAGCGCGACAGGGACCCATTAGGGGGCGACGGGGGTGGCGGCGAGGGCCGCGCCCGACATCGAGAGGCGGAGGCCAACGGAGATGGCGTCGGGGATCGTGTTGCCGTTGGTGTCGACGTCGATGAGGCCGAGCGTGGGCAGGGCGGGAGCGAAGCCGCAGACGGTCGAGAGGTTGCCGCAGATCACGCCATCGGCGTCGGTGCAAGCGCCGTCGTTGATGGTGATGGTCGGGTCGCAAGCGACGTCGTACTGGTCGGTGCCCTCACCGGCGATGATGACGGCGGCGTCGGGCGCGATGCCAGCGCAGGCGCAGTCGTTGGCGAGGTCGTTGAGGATGCCGATGACCTGGTCGACGGGGATGACGCCGCCAAGCTTGCCGCCGCCCCAGACTTCGGGGGTGCCGTCGCCATCGGAGTCGATGTCGGCATCGTTGGTGAAGATGCCCGAAGCCTCGGGGCGAACGTCGGCTTCGATCTGGGCCTGCTTGATGGTGACATCAAGCGTGAGGAGGCCCGGAATCGGGATGGTGAGGGGGAAGTCGCCGGGGCCAGCGCTGAGCGTGTTGCTGTCGATCTCGGCCGACTCAAACTTGATGAGCGGGCTGCCATCGGCGGCAAGCGAGGTGGGCTGCACCTGGAAGATGCCTTCGCCAGCCTTGAGGGCCGTGTCCCAAGCCTGGTCGCCCGAGCCGTCGCCGTCGACGTCGTTGGTGCCGAGGTAGAACCAGAGCTGGGTCGGGCCCGTCTTGGTGGTCTCGTCAAGGCCAGCGTACTCGAGGAGGAGGGCGATGCTGCCATCGGCCACGGCGCCGTCAAGCGTCGTCTGAATGTTCACGTCGGGTGCGATGGCGCCGAGGGCGCCAATCAGGGTGCCGAGGCCGTTGTCGGTCACGCCGTCGGCGGTGAAGTCAAAGCAGCACTCCGCGTCGGTACCCGACTGGGGAATCTGAAGACGCCAGACGTAGGAGAAGGGGCCCGAGAACTGCTCGTCGGTGGGGACGGGCGTGGTGTCCTCGGCGGTGCCGGTGTCGGCGGTGCCGGTGTCGGCGGTGCCGGTGTCGGTGGTGCCCGTATCGGTCGAGCCCGAGCCCGTGTCGGTGGCGGTGTCTGCGGTACCGGTGTCGGTCGTCGAGGTCTCTGCGGTGTCATCACCACAGCCAACCACGCCAAGACCAAGTCCAAGTGCCATCAACAGAGAGAGCTTCTTCATCGGGACATTCCTCCAAATTGCCGAGACAGTCTCAGCGTTGTTGCAGTAAGCGTGGATCCGTCCGCAGCGGAAACCCACAAGCGATCCGCTGTAATCGGTTTGCAAGCCTGAAACAAGATGTGACTGGAGAGGCTGGCTGCCTAGAACCAAAGAGCGACGGTTGCGGTTGACGGCGGGGGGGGCGGGCCTACAGCATGTGCTCGCAACCTAAGGGGCCACCGTATGTCGTCATTCGTTCACCTGCACGTTCACAGCCACTACTCCATGCTGGATTCCACCGTGAAGGTGGGGGCGCTGATCAAGCGGACGGCGAAGCTGGGGATGAACGCGGTGGCCATCACGGATCACGGCGTGCTCCACTCCTGCATCGAGTTGCAGAAGTATACGAAGGACTCTGGGGTGCGGCCCATCTTCGGCGCGGAGTTGTATGTGCAGCCCGAGCGGGCCGAGTCGGGGCGTGAGCGGTTCTACCATCTGGTGCTGCTTGCCGAGACCCTCGATGGCTACCGCAACCTTGTACGCCTGGTGTCGCGGGCCTCGATGTCGGCCAACGTGAAGCGGGGACGCCCCATCACAACTTACGCCGATTTGGAGGAGTTCCACGAGGGGCTCATCGCCCTCTCCGGCGACATGGGCGGCGAGATTCCGCAGGCCATCCTGAGAGGCGACACAGACACCGCCACAACGCTGGCGAAGCGGCTGCAGGGGCTCTTTGGCGCAGAGAACTTCTTCTTCGAGTTGCAGCGGCATGAAGATCTGCCGCAGCAGCAGCAGGTGTGCGATGCGCTGGTGGCGCTGGGCGAGAGGCTCTCCATCCCCTGTGTGGCCACCAACAATGTCCACTACCTGGCGCCCGAAGATGTCGAGGCACACGCATTGCTCATGTGCATCGGCATGGAGAAGCGGGTGGACCGGAAGGTGCTGGCGGGCATCCCGCTGCGTGACCTCTTCCTGAAGTCTCCGGACGAGATGGAGGAGACCTTCTCCGATTTGCCCGAGGCACTCGCGAACACGGTGCGGATCGCGGAGCGTTGCCGCGTGGTCATCCCCACGGGTGGCAACTACCTGCCGGACTATGCCATTCCGGGGGGCGGGAGCCCGCCGGAGTTCCTGCGGGAGACGGCGGCGGCCGGGCTTGAGAAGCGGTTCGACGAGGTGGCGCTGCTGGGCTGGAAGCCCGATCGCCCGCACTACATTGCGCGGCTCAACCTTGAACTCGATGTCATCATCAAGATGCGTTTTGACGGCTACTTCCTCGTCGTCTGGGACTTCATCGACTGGGCCAAGCAGCGAGGCATTCCAGTCGGCCCCGGCCGCGGCTCGGGTGCCGGCTCGCTCGTCGCCTGGTCGCTCGGCATCACCGACCTCGACCCCATCCAGTATGGACTGCTCTTTGAGCGGTTCCTGAACCCGGAGCGGGTGAGCATGCCCGACTTTGACATCGACTTCTGCCAGACGCGGCGGGGCGAGGTCATCGACTATGTGACCAAGAAGTATGGCGCCGACCAGGTGGGGCAGATCGTCACCTTCGGGCAGCTCAAGGCCAAGGCGGTTCTCCGCGATGTTGCCCGGGTGCTCAACATCCCCATCTCCGATGCAGACCGGATCGCGAAGCTCATCCCCAACGAGCTCAACATCAAGCTCGCCGATGCCTACGAGAAGGAGCCGCGGCTCCGCGAGGCGATCGCGGAGTCGGAGATCAACGAGTACCTCTACAAGATCGGGCTCGCGCTCGAGGGCAACATCCGCAATGCCGGCATCCATGCGGCCGGCGTCGTCATCGCGGGCAAGCCGCTGTGGGAGTATGTTCCCGTGTCGCAGGACGCGGGCGGCAACCTCATCACGCAGTATGCGAAGGAGGAGGTGGAGCAGGCCGGACTGGTCAAGTTCGACTTCCTCGGTCTCAAGACGCTCACGGTCATCGACGATGCGATGAAGCTGGTGAACCGGGGGCTTCCTCGGGCTGAGCAGCTCGACTTCCGGCGCATCCCGTTTACCGATCCGAAGGTCTATGACCTCATCAAGGCGGGCGACACGGTGGGCATCTTCCAGATGGAGTCGGACGGCTTCCGCCGGCTGATGCGGCAGCTGCGTCCCGACTGCTTTGAGGACATCGTCGCTGCCGTCGCGCTCTTCCGTCCGGGACCGCTCGGCACGGGCATGGTCGACAGCTTCATCGACTGCAAACATGGTCGTAGGGCGCCCGACTATCCGCACCCGTGGCTCGAGCCGGTGCTGAAGGAGACCTACGGCGTCATGGTCTACCAGGAGCAGGTCATGCAGGTTGCGCAGGTGCTGGCGGGCTTCTCGCTGGGCGGCGCCGATCTGCTGCGCCGCGCGATGGGCAAGAAGAAGGCGGAGGAGATGGCGCAGCAGAAGGCCATCTTCATCGCCGGCGCGACGGGCAAGGGGATTGGCGAGGAGAAGTCCTCCGAGGTCTTCGACACGATGGCCCACTTCGCCGGCTACGGCTTCAACAAGTCGCACTCGGCGGCCTACGCGGTCATCACCTTCCAGACGGGCTATCTGAAGGCGAACTACCCGCGGGAGTTCTACGCGGCGCTGATGACGAACGATGCGTCGAGCACCGACAAGGTGGTGCGCTACATCCAAGATG
>CAIQPA010000069.1 GCA_903873545.1 uncultured delta proteobacterium | reverse complement strand
CCGCCGGTGCTGCTCGGTCAGCGCGGGGTCGCGGGCCCCCCAGACAATCTCCATCGGCAATGCGGCCAGCCGTTCGCGCGCCGCCCAGAGCGCCGCATACTCCGCGTCGCCCCCCTTGAGCGCCAGCGCCATCGCATAGGTGCCCGCCCGCGCGGGCGCTGAGTCGAGCGGCCCGTGGTAGTGAGCCCTCACCGCCGGTGTCAGCCGCCGCTTGTCTGCGAAGGCGGCCGGCAGGATGACCCGCGCCGAGAAGCCGAGCCGCAGGTAGAGGACGCGTCCAACCGGGCTCCGCACCAACCAATCAATGCGGGCAATCGTCCGGTCGCCATCGCTCGGCCACATCCAGGAGTTGAGCACCAGCAGCCGCGAGATGCGGCTCTCTGCCACAAGCGCCAGCGGCAGCGCGATGGGGCCACCAAAGTCATGCACCACCAGCGTCACCTCCCGCAGCTCCAGCGCCTCCATCAGCGCCGCCAGGCGGGCCCGGTGCTGCGCCAGCGTGAGTGCGTCACGCGACGGCTTGTCGGAGAGCCCGAAGCCGAGGTGGTCCGGGACGATGACCCGGTGGTCCCTTGCCAGCTCCCGCACCACCTCGCGGAACTCAAACGACCAGCTCGGCGTACCGTGCACCAGCACCACCACCGGCCCGCGCCCTTCGTCGAGGTAGGAGAGCATTCCCTCCATCGTCTCGAACTGCTTCGGCGCGAAGGGGTAGAGCCGCCGGTCGAGCCAGGCGGGGAGCGGGGCAGGGCGGCTGACGCGAAGTGAACCTCTCATCAACGCTCCTTGCTATGCGCCGTCGCTGCAGCCAGCATCTGCTTCACCGTCGACCCCTTGCCATCCGGCGCCCAGCCCGGCGGGTGAAACAGTACTGAAAGCGCGGTGGCCGGCCGCGCAGCGATGTCGCGCCCGATGGCCCACCACTCATGCATCGCGATGACCCACGGGTTGTGACTCTCGAGGTTGTGGATGAGGCCATACTCTACGGGCTCCTCCTCGCGCTCAAACGTCCCGAAGAGGCGGTCCCAGATGATGAAGATGCCGCCGTAGTTCTTGTCGAGGTAGTGCAGGTTGCGGCCGTGGTGCACACGGTGGTGCGAGGGCGTGTTCATCACCCACTCGAGCGGCCCCATGCGGCCAATCAGCTCGGTGTGAATCCAGTACTGGTAGAGCAGGCTGATACCCTTCTGAAGCAGCACAGCCTCGACGGGGAAGCCAACCAGCAGGAGCGGGACCCAGAAGACCCAGCCAGTGAACGGCGTGGTCCAAGACTGCCGCAATGCCGTGGAGAGGTTGTAGTGCTGCGACGAGTGGTGGTTCACATGGCTGGCCCAGAAGAGCCGCACCTCGTGCCCCGCCCGGTGGTACCAGTAGTAACAAAAATCCTCGGCCACGATGAGCGCTGGCCACATCCACCAGGTTCCGCTGAGGTCGGCCACGGCGAACTGGGCGAAGTACTGGTAGAGACGGACGGTCAGGAGGGCTGCGGCCGCTGCGATGACGAGGTAGCCGACGCCCATCGAGAGGCTCGCGGCCGTGTCGATGGGGGTGTAGCCGCGCGCGCTCCGGCGCTCACGCAGCAGCTGCCACTCGCCGAGCATCGTGAGCACGAAGAAGGGGATGGCGTAGAGGACGACCGAGTTCATGGAGCCGCTCCGGGCTGCGGTGGAGCGGCCAGCGTAGGTCGCGCGGCGAGGGAGGGCAATCGCACCGCCTGTGCGATTTGTCTCTCTGTTGCAAAACGGTTGCGTTAACGAGGGAGCCTGTGCAATAGGGTTGCATCTGGACTCTCCGAAGGTGCGTCATGGCAAGGCTCTTACATCTCACCTCCGCGGCCTGGTTGGTCGCGATGGCGGTTGTGCCCGCCGCCGGCGCTGCGGAGGGCAGCGGGGAGGCGCCCTTGGAGGTAGCTGACGAGGCCGCCATCGCCGAGCTCTTCGCCCAGCCCGCGCCAGACACCGCAGCGTCGAGCGGCGCTTCTGGCGTCAAGTTCGACACGGCTTGGATTCTCGACATTGCCGCAGCGGCCTTTACCGAGCCGGAGCCCCGCCAAGTGGGTGGTCACGACCCCGCAGCGAACGGTTTCACCCTGCAGCAGTTGGAGCTCTCGCTCGGCGGGAGCATCGACCCCTCGTTTCGCTTCGACGGAAACCTGGTCTTTTCGCTCTTCGGCGTGGAGGTCGAGGAGGCCTACGCTACGACCACCGCGCTGACGGGCGGCCTCCAGCTCCGCGCTGGCCAGTTCCTGACCCGGTTCGGACGGGTCAACCCAACCCACCCTCATGCCTGGTCCTTCGTCGACCAGAGCCTCATCATCGGCAAGACCTTCGGCAGCGAGGGCGGTCGCGGACTGGGTATGGAGGCCTCCTGGCTTGCCCCGCTTCCCTGGTACGGCCTCCTTACGGTCTCGACCCAGCAGGCCGCGGGCGACTGCTGCAGCCGCAGCATGGCAGAGGCCGTCTCGCTCGACCTCTCCTCGCCGGCCGACCTTATCTCGACCGCCCGCTTGGAGCAGTTCACCGACCTCAGCGACCAGCTCGGCCTCTCCGTAGGACTCTCGGCCCAGAGCGGCGCGAATGGCACGGGGTTCGGCAACCGGAGCGACATCTTCGGCGTCGACCTCTACCTGCGCCGCCGCGACCCTGCTGACCAACTCCGCAGCGCCACTTCCGTCACGGTGGAGGCCATCGCGCGTCGCCGGCAGCTTCCCGGCCGCCTGCTCGAGGACGCCGGTCTGCTGGCCCAGGTGGTGCAGGGATGGTCGCCCCACTGGGAGTCGGGCGCGAGGTTCGAGGCCTTCACCGGCGTCGACCAGGACCCCGCCGACCCCGACTGGGAGTCGGCCCGAACCCGCACCACGCTGCAGGCCACCTACCTACCCTCCCACTTCTCGCGGCTGCGGCTGCAGGGCAGCTACGACACACCCGGTGGCGACGGCCCTGAGATCGCCGCCCTGATGTTGGCACTCGAACTCGTTGGAGGAGATCATGGAAGTCATGGGTACTAATCGTCTCCCTTCCGGCCTCTCGCAGACCCTGCTCGGCCTCCTCTGCGCGCTCCTGCTGCTGCTCCCTGTGCAGGCCTCAGCAACGGTCGAGGTCGTGACAACGCTCCCCTCCTTGGCCGCGCTCGTGCGCGAGGTAGGCGGCGCGCAGGTCTCGGTTCAGTCACTGCTCGGGCCGGCCACCGACCCCCACTTCGCCGATGCCAAGCCGTCGTTGGTCGTCACGCTGAGCCGAGCCGATCTGGTGGTGGTCAACGGGCTGGAGCTCGAGGTGGGGTGGCTGCCGCCGGTGCTTCGCCAGTCTCGCAACAGCCGCATTCAGGTGGGCGCCGCCGGCTACCTCGATGCCTCGCTGACGGTCCGCAAACTGGAGGTCCCGCGCGGGGCCGTGGACCGCGCGCAGGGCGATGTTCACCCTGGCGGTAACCCCCACTTCCTCTACGACCCGCGGGCAGGTGCGTCGGTCGCACGTGCCATTGGCGAGAAGCTGGCGGTGATCGACCCGACACAGGCTGCCGGCTATCGACAGAGAGCAGCCACGCTCGCCGCCTCGCTTGAGCGGTTCGCCACCGAGGAGAGGGCCCGATTCGCCACATTGGCTGCGGCGCATCGCACCGTCGTGCCCTTCCACCGCTCGCTCGCCTACCTCTGCGACTGGCTCGGGCTCTCGACCCCCATCGATGTGGAGCCACGCCCCGGCGTCTCACCCGATCCCGCCCATGTTGCCAAGGTGCTCGCTCAGCTCCGCCGCCTCCCCAAGCCGGTCGTGCTGCAGGAGCGCTACTACCCGACCAGCACCACACAGGTGCTCGCCAAACTTGCCCCGGCAAAGCTCGTCGTCATCGCCGGCGGCGCAGACGACCAGAAGCGCCAGACCTACCTGGAGAGTGTGCGTGAGACCTCCAAACGGATCTATGATGCGCTCGCGCTTTAGCCCCGCCGCGGCGTTGCTGCCCCTCCTTCTGGCCGGCTGCGCTGCAGACCCCGGACTGCCGTGGGGCGAGGTGGAGGCGACCATCGAGGCCCGCCTCGCGGTTCCCTCTGATCGCCTTCGGCCGCAGGGACTGGCGACCGCATCCGGGTATGTCGTTCAGCTCACCTCCCTCGCCGTGACGACCTCGTCGGTGAACTTCACCGTTGAACCGCCGGGCACAGACAGCTCCTTCGACCCGGCCAACCCGCCCGAGGGCTTCTCGCTCTGCCACAATGGCCACTGTCACGCGGCTGACGGTTCGCTCGTCGACTACGAGATCGTCGCGCTCAGCGCTGGCGGCGCCGGCCGCTCAACGCGGCTGGTTCCCGCAGAGGCGCAGCTCCAGCCGCTGCTTCCCTCCGGTCAGATCGCAACCGCGCCGCTG
>CAIQPA010000068.1 GCA_903873545.1 uncultured delta proteobacterium | reverse complement strand
GGTGACAGGCTGCTCCACCTGGCGGCGGTTCTCGCTGCCCGTGAAGTAGACCTCGACGCCCTGCATCGCGCGAACGGCCTGGTTCGGGCCGGGGACCGTTGCAGGCGTCGTGTCCTCGACGGCGGTGTCTGCGGTCACATCGGCGCTGCCGTTCGAGTTGGTGTCTGCCGTCGTGTCGGCACTGCCGTTCGAAGCGGAGTCGGTCTCGGTGTTGGTGTCGCGGATCGGGGTGCTGTCGCCACAAGCGGCCAGCGTGAAGAGAAGCAGGAGAGTCGCGTAGGATTTCATCATCATCCACTGTGGTTGGGGCAGGGTTGGAGGACCGTCCTACACGCGGCGCGTCGGTCGCGGTAGCAAGAAGGTGGCGAGATTTGCTTTCCCATCGAGGGGTTCTGGATGGGCTCCTTCACACGGCGCTCTGTGCAGTTCGGATAGCCCTTCGATGCATCCCGCACCCGTGCAGATCGGCTTGCCGCGGGCGCCCGTAGCGGACTAGACGCCTTGACACGCTGCGGCAGAGGCCTCAGCGCTCGCTCCGAAACCGCCGCCGTCGTGCGCCCTCCATCGAGTGACTCCATGAGCCAGAACCCGACCATCATCTACACCTACACCGACGAAGCCCCCGCGCTCGCCACCTACTCCTTCCTGCCCATGGTGCAGGCCTTCGCGAAGAAGGTGGGTGTTGACGTTGAGCTTCGCGACATCTCGCTCGCCGGTCGCATCATCGCCAACTTCACGGAGTGGCTGACGCCTGAGCAGCAGACGGGCGACGCGCTCGCCGAACTCGGTGAGCTGGCGCTCCGCCCCGAAGCCAACATCATCAAGCTGCCCAACATCAGCGCCTCGGTGCCGCAGCTCAAGGCCGCCATCGCCGAGATTCAGGCCCACGGCTTTGCCATCCCGAACTACCCCGACGAGGCGATCACCGAAGAGGACCGCGCTATCCGCGCCCGCTACGGCAAGGTGCTCGGCAGCGCCGTCAATCCGGTCCTCCGCGAGGGCAATTCGGACCGTCGCGCGCCCAAGTCGGTCAAAGAGTTTGCCCGCAAGAACCCCCACTCCATGGGCGCCTGGTCGCCCGACTCCAAGTCCCATGTCTCGACCATGACGGCCGGCGACTTCTTCCACAACGAGAGGTCTGTGACCGTCGCTGCTGCGACCAAGGTCCGCATCGAATGGACCGGCGCAGATGGCAGCGTGAAGGTGCTCAAGGAGGGGCTCTCGCTGCAGGCGGGTGAAATCCTCGACGGTACCTTCATGAGCAAGGCTGCGCTCATCGCCTTCCTCGACGCGCAGGTTGCCGATGCCAAGGAGTCGGGGGTCCTCTTCTCGCTCCACATGAAGGCGACGATGATGAAGGTCTCGGACCCCATCATCTTCGGCCATGCGGTCAAGGTCTTCTTCAAGGAGCTCTGGGCCAAGCATGGCGCCACCTTTGAGCGGCTCGGCGTCGATGTGAACAACGGCTTCGGCGACGTGGTCGAGAAGCTGGCGCAGCTCTCAGCTGAGGAGCGCGCAGCCATCGAGGCAGACGTCGCTGCTACGCTTGCTGCGGGTCCGGCCATCGCGATGGTGAACTCCGACAAGGGCATCACCAATCTGCATGTGCCGAGCGATGTCATCGTCGACGCTTCGATGCCGGCGATGCTCCGCGAGTCGGGCAAGATGTGGAACGCTGCGGGCAAGACGCAGGACGCCAAGGCGGTCATCCCCGACAGCTCCTACGCCGGAATCTACCAGGAGGTCATCGACTTCTGCCGTACCCACGGCGCGCTCGACCCCCGCACGATGGGCAGCGTCCCGAACGTTGGCCTGATGGCGCAGAAGGCAGAGGAGTATGGCTCGCACGACAAGACCTTTGAGATTGCCGCGGCCGGCACGGTTCGCATCGTTGATGCAGCCGGTACGGTGCTGATGGCGCATTCGGTCGAAGCGGGCGACATCTGGCGCGCCTGCCAGGTCAAGGATGCCCCGATTCGCGACTGGGTGAAGCTGGCCGTGACCCGTGCGCGGGCGACCGGCGCACCGGCGGTCTTCTGGCTCGATGCGGCTCGTCCGCACGACGCCGAGCTCATCAAGAAGGTC
>CAIQPA010000067.1 GCA_903873545.1 uncultured delta proteobacterium | reverse complement strand
TTCCCGCCCGACCTGACCGAGATCATGGCTGGTGAGCGGGGCCTCGGCATCGACGGCGCCGGCTACCAGGTGGCCATGGAGCGCCAGCGCGACCGGAGCCGCTCCGCCGACGCCCGCTATGAAGTGGCCGGCGAGTGGGTCATTCTCCTCGAAGGCGCCGCCGACCAGTTCATCGGTTACGACCGGCTCGAGGCGACCACCGATGTGCTCCGCTTCCGGCCCCACGCCGGCACCAACCGGCTCGACATCCTCCTCAAGGAGACCCCCTTCTACGCCGAATCTGGCGGTCAGACAGGTGACACGGGCACCATCGAGAGCGCCGACGGCAAGCTCATCCTCCGCGTCATCGACACGCAGAAGACCACCGCCGGCCTCACCCACATCGCCGAGGTCGACTACGGCACGCTCAGCGCCGAGGCGCTTGCCGGCGGCGTGATCGCCAAAGTGGACGGCCGCAAGCGGTTCCTCTCCGCCTGCAACCACACGGCGACCCACCTGCTGCATGCAGCGCTCCACAAGTTCGTCAGCGCCACCGCCTTCCAGGCCGGCAGCCTTGTCTCGTCGGACCGCCTCCGCTTCGACTTCAACCACACCGCGCCCGTCAGCGAGTCGCAGCTCCGCGAGATTGAGATCTGGGTCAACGAGCAGATTCTCGAGGCCACCGGCGTCACCATCCACAACGGCGTCTCGATTGCCGAGGCGGAGCGCCGCGGCGCGATGATGATGTTCGGCGAGAAGTATGGCGCCGAGGTCCGGATGGTCGAGATTGGGGCGAGCTCCGTCGAGCTCTGCGGCGGCACCCATGTGGGCTCGACGCGCGACATTGCCTACTTCCGCATCGTCTCGGAAGGCGGCGTCGCTGCCGGCGTGCGCCGTATCGAGGCGGCAACCAACGCCCGCGCCTTTGAGCTCGCCAACGAAGACCGCGCCCTCGTGGAGCGGCTCTCCGAGACGCTTCGGGTGCCCGAGGCTGTCCTCACCGAGCGGCTGCAGAAGCTGCTTGCCGAGCAGTCGGAGTTGGAGAAGCAACTGGAGCAGTTCCAGCGGGCGCAGGCCAAGACGCTGGCAGACCAGATGGTCGCCGGCGCTACCGACACCGCCGGCGTGCTGGTGGCGAGCGCCCATGTGGGCGCCGTCTCTCGCGACACGCTCATGGCACTTGCCGACTTCGTGCGCGATCGCATGGCAGACCGAGCCGGCGTGGCCCTCGTGGCTGCGATGGTCGACGGCAAGCCGGCCCTGGCGGTCGTGGCAACCGATGCGGCCGTGGCGCGCGGCCTCAAGGCCGGCAACCTTGTCAACGGCGCAGCGACCCACATCGAAGGCAAGGGCGGCGGTCGCCCCACCCTCGCGCAGGCCGGCGGCAAGGTAGAGGCAGGCCTCGCGCCCGCCGTCGCAGGCTTCTCCGCCCAGGTCAGCGCAGCGCTCGGCGCCTAGCGTTCCAGACAGACAACCAATCCCGCAGAGGTGCCGCATGGCTCGATGGATGCTCCCGATTCTCCTTCTCGCCATCGCAGCCTGCTCCAACGACCAAGGCGGCTCCAGCGCCGCCGACACCTCTACGGACGGCTCAGCTGCAGACACCTCCGCTGACGGCTCAGCCGACGGCTCCGCTGACGGCTCTGGCCAGACCGACCCCCCCGGTACCCGAGCGCTTCTCGACACCGCAGCGCTCGGCGAGGGCATGCCCTCCGACCGCTGGTTCGACTTCCCCTACCCCTCCGACCTCCGCCTCAAGCCCGACGGCCGGCTCAGCCTCGCCACGATGCCAAACCCTCGGAACCTGCCGCTCATCCGTGGCATCATCGAGGCGGCAGAGCAGGAGCGTGGCTACCCCGTCACCCCGACCGCCTGGTTCCGCTTCTCCGGACCTGTCGCAGCAGAAGATGGCGCACGGACCCTCGCGACCGTCGACCCGTCGCGCGCCATCCTCGTCGCGCTGGGCGGCGAGCCAGGCGCCATCGGCCGCCCCGTACCCATCGTCGCGCAGGCGCTCGCGAAGGACATCTACGTCCCCGAAAACCTCCTCGCCCTCGCACCCGTGCCCGGCTTCGTCCTGGCGCCCGGCACCACCTACGCCTTCGTCGTATTCAACACCTTCGGCACCGCGGAGGGCGGCCAGCTCCAACCCTCCGACCTGCTCGGCGCACTGGCCCGCGGCGAACGCCCCACCGTCGCAGGCATCGACGCCGAGGCCCTTGCCGCAAACTATGCGCCGCTCTGGTCGGTGCTGACTGCAGGCGGCTACAATCCTGCCACCGTCGTCGCCGCAACCGTCTTCACGACCGGCGACACCACGCTGGAGATGTTCGAACTCTCCGAGGAGGTCCGCACCCGCTTCGACCTCGACCTCTCCAATCTGGCGGTCGACCCCGACGACGGCGCCACCCACGAGGGCTTCTGCGAGCTGCAAGGCACAATGGAGGTGCCTGAGTTTCAGGAGGGCGCGCCGCCCTACAACACGGGTGGCCTCTTCGTCCGCGACGTCGACGGCAACGTTGTCCAGCAGCGCCGTCCCCGCATCCCCTTCGTGGTCAACCTGCCCGCCGCCCCGATGCCGGCCGGTGGCTACCCGCTCTCGCTCTTCTTCCACGGCTCCGGCGGCATCTCCACCCAGGTGGTCGACCGCGGGACCGACGGCACAACCGCGCAGGGCCCAGCCTGGGTCCTCGCCCATCGCGGCATTGGCACCGCCTCCTCCGCGCTGCCCGCGAACCCCGAGCGCATCCCCGGCGCCTCCGACATCGCCTACCTCAACTTCGCCAACCTGCGGGCCTTCCGCGACACCTTCCGCCAGGGAATCCTCGAGCAGCGCCTCTTCCTCGACGCCCTGCTCGACCTCCGCATCGACCCCGCCACCGTCGCCGCCTGCCCGGGACTCTCGCTCCCCGCCGGCGAGACCGCCTACCGCTTCTCGCCCGACCCTGTCCTCGCCATGGGTCACAGCATGGGCGGAATGTATGTGAACCTCATCGCGCCGGTCGAGCCCCGCATCAAGGCGGTCGTCCCCACCGGCGCCGGCGGCTTCTGGACCTACTTCATCCTCCAGACCCAGCTCATCCCCGGCGCGGCGAGCACCCTCAAGGCCATCCTCGGCTCCGGCCCGCTCGTCTATACTCACCCCGCGCTCGGCCTCGTCCAGACCGCCTGGGAGCCGTCGGAGCCCATCATCGGCGCGAACCGCCTCGCCGCCCGCCCCCTGCCCGGCCACCCTGCCCGCCACATCTACGAGCCTGTCGGCCAGGGCGACTACTACTTCCCGAC
>CAIQPA010000066.1 GCA_903873545.1 uncultured delta proteobacterium | reverse complement strand
GCCCTGAATCAAAAAAACAATTGAAGGTTCTCTATCGATACGCTTTTAAACGTTATGGAAAAACATTTACAACGCGCAGAGATGTCGATGATCTAGATGACCCGGACTTGGCGCTTCAGAAGAACATTGAAATAGAAGAAAGAGATCAGAGGCGAGCGGCCGAGGAAAGTAAAAACAAAATTCCTGAACCTCCGGCCTTAACCCCGGATGAAAAAATGAATTTATATCTTAAAAAAGCGAAAGAGGTGCCGGCCAAGGGAGCGAAGGAGGCGGTGTTCAAGGGAACGACGTCGGAAGAGGTGTCCCCAGAGTTCCGCGATGCACTGCTGAACGGGACGGTGAAGCCCTCGACGATTCACCGGCTGCTGGGCATCCACGGCGGCGTGACTGCAGGAGGTGGCGCGAAGCCGCCGATCGCCGCCGATGTCGTCATCATCGATGAGGCCTCGATGGTAGATCTGACCCTGATGGCGCGTCTGGTCGAGAGGCTTCCGCCCCATGCCCAGCTCGTGCTGGTGGGCGACCCGCACCAGCTCGCCTCCGTCGAGGCGGGCTCCGTGCTAGGGGACCTCATCACCGCGCAGCAGGCTGCAGATGCGACCGAAGCGGAGGCGGCAGTGGAGGCGTCGCAGACCATCAAACTCGAGTTTGTCTTTCGGACGGCCCCAGATTCGAAGATTCGCGATCTGGCGGAGGTTTCGCTCGGCATTTCGACGGAGCGGCGAGACAAGATGCTGTTTCCAACCGTCGCTGCAGCCATGGCAGCATCTCCAACCAAGCATGATGCGGTCGTCGTGCAGGAGAAGTTCACAGCGCTCAAAGAGAGTGACTGGAAGCTCATCGCGGAGCCCTTTCGCAAGCTCGAGGCCGATGCGCAGGAGCTCGCGGATGGTTCTCGCTTTGACGAGGCGGTTGCCCGCCTGTTGAACGAGGGCCTGAACGCGGCGCGGGTGCTCTGTTTGCACCGGGGCGGCAAGTTCGGGAGTGTGAAGGCCAACGAGGAGATCGGCGGTGCGCTATCCGGCAAGGGTGACAGTTGGTCTGCGAAGGAGCCGCGCGTGGGTGCACCCGTCATGGCGACGCAGAACAACAACCTGCTCGGCATCTTCAACGGCGACCTCGGTCTTTGCGTAAAGCGCAACGGGGCGAAGGTCTTTGCCTTCGAGCGGGCCGTCGCGAGCGACGGGAGCGGTGCCGGCGTGAACTACGTGTCGCCGGCGCAGGTGCCTGGCTGGCAGCCCGCCTATGCGACCACGGTACACAAGGCGCAGGGGTCGCAGGCAGAGCATGTGGTAGTGATGCTGCCCGATGTCATCTCGCGTCTCTGCACGCGCGAAGGCCTCTACACGGGCATCACGCGGGCAAAGTCGGTGGTGCGTGTGATTGGGCCACGCGAGGTGTTCGACGCCTGCGTAGCACGCGTTACGGAGCGCACTTCGCTGCTGCCAGAGATGCTTCGCGGGTAGGGCAAAATGAAACAAACCCCGAAGCTTCTGTGCGTGGCAGAAGCGACGAGGTTCGTAGTGGGCGCAGCAGGGATTGAACCTGCGACTTCCACCGTGTGAAGGTGGCACTCTCCCACTGAGTTATGCGCCCGTGGGAGAGGAATGATAGCGAGTCGGTCGCGGCGGTGCAAGGGGAGCGTGGGCGCTGGCGGGGCCAAATGTGCGCCAACTTGCCCCTTCGGTCTGGCGCTAGTAGGGCTGCGGCGGCTGCCGGTTCGCAGCAATTTTGCCGAGGATTCATGGCTCTCGTTCCCGATCGATTCGACCTTCTCGCTCAAGCCACCAAGAAGCGGGTTCACGTTGTGAGCTTGGGCTGTCCGAAGAACCGGGTCGACTCCGAGCTCATGATCGGCCTGATGCAGAAGGACGGCTACCTGCTGACCGACTCGCCCGAGGAGGCCGACCTGATCGTGGTCAACACCTGCGCCTTCATCGAGAGCGCCAAGGTGGAGAGCATCGACACCATCTTGGAGATGGCCCGCTTCAAGGAGCGTGGGGTAGGGCGCGCGGAGAAGCTGGTTGTGACGGGCTGCATGGCGCAGCGTTACGGTACGGAGCTCTCTGCGGAGATGCCCGAGGTCGACTACTTTCTGGGCACGAACGAGTTCAAGCGGATCAACGAGGCGCTGTCGGGCGCGCTGCCCGAGCGCGAGTACATCTCCTACGGCTCGGCGCTCTACACATCGACCGAAGACCGGGTGAACAGCATCCGCGGCGGTGCCGCCTACGTGAAGATCAGCGAGGGTTGCAACCGGGTCTGCAGCTTCTGCATCATCCCGAAGATTCGCGGCAAGCAGGTCTCGCGTTCGGTGGAGGATGTGGTGCGCGAGGCGCAGTTCCTTGGCGCTGCAGGCGTGAAGGAGATCAATCTCATCGCGCAGGACCTGACCAGCTACGGTGTGGACTTTGGCAACCGGCAGGCGCTCGAGGAGCTGCTCATCGGGCTCGAGGATGTGCCGGGCATCGAGTGGGTGCGGCTGCATTACGCCTACCCCTGGAACTTCACCGACCGGCTGCTCGGCATCGTGAAGGACTCGAAGAAGGTTGTGCCCTACATCGACATGCCGCTGCAGCACATCTCGGATAACGTGCTCAAGGCAATGCGTCGGAATGTGAAG
>CAIQPA010000065.1 GCA_903873545.1 uncultured delta proteobacterium | reverse complement strand
CTTCCGTGTTGGCTTCATCGCGGCAATCCCTGTCATCTCCACGGTCGACAGCAAGACCACCTTCGCCGACGAGCGCGAACAGTACTTCTCCAACAGCCTCCAGTTCGACCTCATGGGGGCCCGCACCGAGCAGGCCACCCTTGAATTCGCCACCGCCTACCAGGTCCTCTCGGGCCTCTCGATAGGCCTCGGCGCCAGCTACATGCCCGCCACCACGCTCACAAACGATGGCTACCTCAACGCTGTCACCGAGCCCGGCAACCTCGACCTCAATGTGGGTATGTCGATCCCTGCCCGCATCCGCCCCAACTTCGGCCTCTCCTGGGACGAAGGCCCGATCAGCGCAGGCCTCGCCTACCGCAGCGAGCAATACATGGAGCTCGCCGGCGACACCCTCGTGCAGCCCCGCGGCACCGACCCCGACGCCGGTGGCTTCCCCGCGAAGCAGAAGCTCAACATCATCATGAACTACCAGGCGGCCGAGGTCGCAGCGGGCCTCACGGGCCGCTTCGGCGAAACCAGCGTAAGCCTCGACGCTACCTTGGAGCGGTGGTCGGACTACCGCGACAACCACAACAACGAGGCCCGCGTCTCGCAGAACCTCGAAGATCTCGATACCGCGCGAACCATCGACCACGGCTTCAGCGACACCGTCAACCTCCGCCTCGGCGTCGAACATGCGCTCGGCAACGAGCGCTTCGTCCGCCTCGGCGCAGGCTTCCTCCCCACGCCCGTGCCCGACCAGACCGGCCGCTCCAACTTTGTCGACAACGACAAGGTCGTGCTCTCCGCAGGCGTCGGTGGCCTCCTCAAGTATGGCACCAACGACATCACCATCAACGTCCACACCCAGCTCCTCAACCTGCTCCCGCGCGAGACCGTGAAGAAGCAGCTCGACGTCTACCCCAGCTGCACCTCTGCCGTGACCGACACCATCTGCGACGAGGTCTCCGAGGCCGACGTGCTCCGCGTCAATGAGCCCATCGCCTTCGCCGAAGGGCTGCAGACCGGAAACCCCGGCTTCCCCGGCTGGTCGAGCGGCGGCTGGGCGCTCTCCGCCGGCCTCGACGCCACCTGGAACTTTTAAGGAGTCGCTCATGCATACCCGCACGCTCGCCCTCTCGCTCCTCCTCCTCGCTGCCTGCAACCAGGCGCCTGAGGCACCCTCCACCCCCTTCACCGCGCAGACCGCGAGCGAAGACACGGGCACCGCTGAAGATACCAACACCGCTGCGGACGGCTCCGGCTCCGGCGCCGCCGACGCAACCCCAGACACCGAGGGCTCGGCCGACTTCACGCCCGAGTTCCAGGATTCGCTCAGTGGCACCTGGCTCCACCTGAGCCAGGTCTCCAGCTGCGTCTACTTCACCAACTTCTCCGAGCAGTACTCTAAGACGATCTACATCGTCCGTACCGAGCAGGACGGATTCGGCGTCCTGACCGAGCGCTGGGAGGGCTGCTCCAACTCGCTCACGCCAGTCTACAACGTGCAGCCCAACGTCACGCCGGCCATCCTCGAGACCTCCCACCGGTTCACCACCACGGGCCTCTTCGACGGCACCAGCAGCGCCGACTTCTTCGGCACCTCCCGCGTCCCCCGCCTGAACCGCGTGGGTGATGGCTACGCCTCCGGCCCCCTCGTCGAGCTCTGGGGCGTGCAGATGGACGACCCGCTCCGCGACCCCTTCCCCACCGACGTCGCCGACCCCCGCATCTCCGACACCGACGGCGACGGCCTCCCCGCCGTCACGCTCCGGTTCTCCACGGGCTGCGACGCCTACCTCGCCCAGCGCACCAGCAGCTACCATCAGGGCAACATGATTGCCTCCGACCGCATGAAGGGTCGCACCATCTCGGCCACCCGCCAGCTTGTCGTCGACGCAACCGCCATCCTCTGCAAGGCCGGCTACGAGCTCACCGCCAACCCCGGCCGCAGCGGCTGGGAGCGGGTCCGCATCGACGGCGAAGGCGGCGCCCGCAACGCCGACCTCAACAGCGATGGAAACATCACCTGCGAGGAGGCGCTCACCCTCTCCGAGAACCTCTTCTCCATCGTCCCGCTCGACAACGAGTGTTGCGATCCGCGCAAGTCCGATAAGGCCTGCTGCAATCCCGATGTTGCAGCAAACACCCCTTGCTGCGATCCTGTCTACGCCCGCGCCAACCGCGATATCTGCCCACCCCAGTAACCATGCCCACCCGCCGAACCCGCAACTCGCTCTCGCCCGAAGCCGGCCGCCTCCAGACGGCCCTCACCAAGCCCGAGAGCGACCTGCGGAAGGGCTGGGTCACACTCCTGCTCGACACCACACTCGATCGGCCCATTCTCGATCTGCTCCCCAGCTCGGAGCAGCTCACCGACTGGCTCGTCGAAGCAACCACCGTCGACAACCTCGAGCGGCTCCGCACCCGCCACGGCGAGCCCGCCTGGCACCGCCTCACCGCCCGCGCCGCCGCGAACCCCACCACCGTCCACGACTGGCTCGGCGAGGCCCTCGTCGCCAAGCTCCAGGACGACCTCGGCAGCCTCAAGTTCCCGGCCTCCGCCTGGGCCAAAGAGGCCCTCGACGGCCACCTCCTCCGCACCCTCCTCGCCCCCGTCCTGCAAGACACCCTGCTGCAGTTCGCACGCCGGCTCCCGCTCCTCAACCCCACCGCCACAGCCGGTGCGGCCCCGCGCGGCGGCCTCTTCGGCGATGTCGCCAGCCGCATGAAGGAGCAGGTCGAAAAGCGGGCTGAGCGCTTCGTCGAGGCCGGCAAAGGGCTGCTCGGTGGGCTCGGCGCAGAGGTCGAGGCACGCGTGCAGTCGGCCGCCCGCGACTTCGCCTCCTCCGCCGTCGAAGACATGAAGCAGCGCCTCGCCGCCCGCCTCAAAGAGCGCGAATCGGTCGGCCTCCTCACCCAGGTCCGCCACCGCCTCGTCGACGCCTGGCTCAAGCACCCGCTTCAAGACCACCTCGGCGACCTCGAAGCGCTCCCCGTCACCACACTCTTCGCCCTCTCACCCACCCTCACCGCCGGCGCCATGGAGCACGAGTGGGTGCAGGCCGCCATCGAGGCCGAACTCTCCGCCCAGCTCGAAACCCTCCGCGGCGTCACGCTCCGCGAATGGCTCGTCGAGGCCGGCCTCCTCGACCTCACCGTCGAGCTCACCCGCGAGCAGCTCGACAGCCTCTCCCGCGCCATGTTCAGCTCCGAGGCCGGCGGCCTCTGGCTCAGCGATGTCGCCGCTGCGATGACCGCCGAGTAGCGCCCGCTCAGCCGCGGCGGAGCTTGGACTCGAGCCGCGCCAGCTGGCTCTTGTAGCCGCCATTCCACGAGGCCCGCGCCAGCGCAATCCGGATGTGGGCCAGCGCCCGCTCGTAGTCGTGCGCCACCGCCTCGTAGTAGCGGGCCAGCTCCACATGGGGCCAGGCGTCGGTCGAGGGCAGCACCGCCATCTCCCGCAGCAGCGATAGCGCCAGCGCCTCGTCGTTCGTGGCCCGCGCCTGCATCACCTCGCTCCGCAGCCCCTGCCACCGGTGGCGCGTGTCGGCCGTCGCCACCCCCTCGCTCGCCACAGGCAGCGGTAGCGCCGGCAACGCGGGCCGCGCAGGCGTCCGAGGCGGCGCCTCAAACGCCGCCGGCTCCAGCACCAGTGTGCGCCGCGGCAACGCCTCGGGCCGCTCCTCCGCCACCGTCCACGACGGCTGCGACACCGCCAGCTCCCGCTTCGCCACCTTCGCTGCAGCCCGCTTCGGCGCACGCGCTGTTGGCTTCTCCGCCGCCTTGTCTGCCGCACGCTTGCGCGGCCGCATCACAGGCTCATCCGTCGGCACCACCACAACCTCGCGCGGCTGCAGCCCGCGCACCTCTTCGCCCCGCTCCTCGGCCCGCTTTGCCGCCGCCTTCATCGACGGGTTGAAGACCCGATCCAGCCGCGACCGAAGCTCCGTGATCCGGTCGCCCCGCTCCTCCGGGAGCGGAGGCTCCACTGCCCGCACCGGTGCCACCTTCGGCGCCGAGCGCGCTGCCGGCGCGACCGCCCGCGAACGCACCGGCGGCGCAGCTTCACGCACAGGCTCCGGCCTCACAACCGCCGGTGCCGCAGCCTCCTCGCGTGGCCCGGCAGCCGCCGGCGCCTCGGTCGGTCGCGGTGCATGCACACGCTGGAGTTTCTCGCGAATCGAAGCCATGCGGCAACCCTACTCAGACCGCTGCAGCGCGCCACTTTGGAGCACCGCCATCAGCCCTCGGGCAGCGCCCGCACAGCCGCGGCAAACACATCGCCACGATGCTCAAATCCGCGGAACATGTCGAAGCTCGAGCAGGCCGGCGACAACAGCACCACATCGCCCTCCTGCGCCGCAGCCGCAGCCTTCACAACTGCCTCTTCCATCGTCGCCGCCCGCTCCATCGAACCGAGCCGCCCCGTCGCCTCTGCCACAAACCGGTCGGCGATCTGGCCAATGACCACCACATGCCGCGCCCGTGTCTCCAGCTCCACCAGGATCGGGTCGAGCTCAAGGTTCTTGTCGACGCCGCCGGTGATCACCACCAGCCGCGCCGCGAGCGACCGCAGCCCCGCCACCGAGGCATGCACATTGGTCGCCTTCGAGTCGTTCACATAGCGCACGCCCCGCAGCGTCCGGATCAGCTCCACCCGGTGCGGCAACCCGCCACAGGTCTGCAGCGCCCTCCGCGTCGCCTCCGGCGTCGCCCGCTCCCGGCCGATCGCAAGGCTGCCACAGGCCAGCATCGCAGCCAGCACATTCT
>CAIQPA010000064.1 GCA_903873545.1 uncultured delta proteobacterium | reverse complement strand
GTTGCCGCAGAGCAGCGTGGTGCGCGCCAGCCGCAGCCCCGTGGTGCTGTTGCGCGTCGCCAGGTCGAAGTTGGTTCGGTCGCCGCTGCGGCACTCGCGCGACAGCTTGTTCCAGGCGCCGCCGCGGAGCACCTTGGCGGTGTTCACGGCGCCGAGCGGGTCGGTGAGCGCCTCTGCGGTGAAGGGGGCGTAGCCGTCCCAGACCCACTCGGCCATATTGCCCGCGGTGTCTGAGATGCTCCAGGCGTTGGCGGTCTTGCCCCGCACCGGGCGCGGCGTGGAGGCGCTGTTGCTGTTGTACCAGCCGATGAGGCCGAGCAGCGGGTCGGCGCTCGAGCCGGTCGCGGTGGCGGCGCCGTTGTAGAAGCCGGTGGTGGAGCCGGCGCGGGCCGCGACCTCCCACTCGCTCTCGGTCGGGAGCCGGTAGCCGTTGCAGCCGAGCCCGGTGAAGGTCATGCTCACGCAGCCCTCGTAGGCGCCGTCGCGCCAGCCCGTGTTCAGGGTGCAGTCCTTGAACTCGTAGCAGGCGTTGAGCCCCTCGGAGAGCGAGCGGGCGTTGGCGAAGGCGAGGGCGGCATACCAGTCCACGAAGTCCACGGGGCAGTTGTCGCCGCAGGCGGGGAAGGAGGAGGGGTTGGTGCCGCCGGCCAGCGCCTTCCAGGCGCCCTGCGTGACCTCGGTCTGCCCCATGAAGAAGCCCCGTGTGAAGGTCACCGCGTGTTGCGTCTCGTCGGCATCGCGCAGGAACTCGGTGTCGGGCGACCCCACGTTGTAGGTGCCGGAGGCTATCTGGCTCATGCCGTTCGGGGCGCATCGGCCACCGCCGCACCAGCCCGACCGGCAGAGCGGGTTGAGGCCGTCGGGCGTACAGGTCGCGCCGAGCTGGAGCAGGCAGGAGCTCGTGCAGACGTTGTTGGCCTGCGTGGTGCCGTTGTCGCAGGCCTCGGCGGCATCGACGACGCCGTCGCCGCAGAAGTCGGTCTCGCCGGCCAGCTGGCCGCAGGCGGCGGTGCAGATGGTGCAGGAGCTCGCCCCGTAGGCGCACTCCTCGGTCACATTGTTGCCGTCGTCGCAGGCCTCGGCGCTGTCGTTCACCCCATCGCCGCAGTAGGGCAGCGTGCAGTCGGTGCGGCAGGCATCGGGCCGCGCCTCGGCGTTGAGGAGGCCATCGTCGCACTGCTCCGGCGCATCTGTGACGGTGTCGCCGCAGAGGTCGGTGTCGCCGGGCACGGTGCGGCAGCCGCTGTCGCAGACGGCGCAGTAATCTACGCCGTAGGCGCACTCCTCGGTGACGGTGTTGCCGTCGTCGCAGCCCTCGCCCGCGTCGCGGACGGCGTCGCCGCAGAGGTCTGTGTCGCCCTGCACAGTCTGGCAGGTGCTGTTGCAGACGGTGCAGGAGGCGGCCCCGTAGGCACACTCCTCGGTGGTGGTGTTGCCGTCATCGCAGCCCTCGGTCGCATCGACCACGCCGTCGCCGCACCGGTCGGTGTCGCCGGCCACAGAGGCGCAGGTGCTGTTGCAGACGGTGCAGGAGGCCAACCCGTAGGCGCACTCCTCGGTGATGGCATTGCCGTCGTCGCAGCCCTCGCCCGTGTCGCGCACGGCGTCGCCGCAGAGGTCGGTGTCGCCCGCCACCGAGGCGCAGGCGCTGTTGCAGACCGTGCAGGAGGCCGCGCCATAGGCGCACTCCTCGGTGATGCTGTTGCCGTCG
>CAIQPA010000063.1 GCA_903873545.1 uncultured delta proteobacterium | reverse complement strand
GGCCGAAAACATCCCGCCGCTCTTGAGCCCCTGGAGGCGGAACCCCTTCGCAGCCCCGCCCTCGTAGTAGGGGACGATGCGCGGCGCGTTCTCTTTGAGCGACTTCTGGTCGCTGGCCACCTCACGGATGAGGTTGCGGTCCACATTGTAACTGTTGGGGCCGGTCGATGTTACGCCCGTCTGGATGCGGCTCTCAAGGTTGCCGCCCGCGCTGCCCGGCTTGCTGACGACGGTCGGTGCCTCTTCGCCTGCGCCGCCCTTGCCCATGCCTCCCATGGCGGCCTTCAGCCCCCCGGCAGCCTGCGCCTTGGCAGCGCGCGCGCTCGGGTCTCCCGGCCGCAGGCACTCCTCCTTCCCCTGTCGAGAGAGGAAGACGCGGCTGCGCTCGATGCGGACCACATCGGCCTCCGCCAAGAGGTTGGTACCGATGGTTGCGAACTGCGTCTTGTTCGTTCCTGGGTTGTGAAGCACGGCCATCGACCATTGCGGGTCGGCAGCCACGATGGTGCCCACCAGGGCCAGCGCGATGGTCGACTCCTTGCACGGCCCGCCGGGAACCGAGGTCTCGGCCGACGGGTCGGGTTCGCAGGCCCCGCTCTCCGGGTTGCAGAGCTCACCGGGCTCACACTCCACCTCGGTGCACTTGTCCTCGAGCACGACGGGCGGAGGCTCTGGCAACACGTTGGAGATCTCGGGGCGGGTAGACTTGGCAGCCGGCTTGCTCGACCCCTTCTCCCCGACCTCGGTCTTGGGGACCGCAACCGTGAAGGGCGCAAGAAAACGGGCGCTGATCGCCGAACTGGTGCCCGAGAGCAGCAGCCCGAGGGCGACAACGGCCGCGACCCGGAAGGTCCAGAAGTACTTTTTGAAGTAGGGCTCCATGCCGCCTTGAAAGGTGCGTACGCGGGGGTCTTTATTCCCGCTCCGGGTTCTTCAACATAACATCATCGGAGTCGGCTTTGCCATATTCCTCCAACTTTCGATACACGGTGCGCCGCCCCATCCCCAGAATCTCTGCAGCGGCCGCCTTGTCGCCCGTTGTGTAGGCGAGTGTGGCAAGGATGAGCCGCCGCTCCGCCTCCGCAAGCGTCGTGCCGATGCTGAAGTGCAGCCCAGCGCCGTCAGGCGTCGCCTCCGACACCACCTCGGGCAGGTCGTCGAGGTCGAGCCGTCCATCCTGGTCGAGCACAACGGCGCGCTCCATCGCGTTCTCCAGCTCGCGCACGTTGCCGGGCCAGCCGTAGGCGGAGAGCCGCTCCATGGCAGCCGGTGTAACACGCGGTACGGGGCGACCCACCTGCGCCGCATGCAGCGTCACGAACCGCGTCACCAGCAGCGGGATGTCTTCGGCGCGCGACCGCAGCGGCGGCACGATGATGGGGATGACATTGAGCCGGAAGTAGAGGTCTTCGCGGAACTCGCCAGCCTTCACCATCTCTTCGAGGTTGCGGTGGGTGGCCGCCACGATCCGCACCTGCACCGAGAGCGCCTGCCGGCCGCCGACCCGCGTGAGCGTCCCCTCCTGGATGAACCGCAGCAGCTTCACCTGCATCGCCAGCGGGATCTCGCCCACCTCGTCGAGCAACAGCGTCCCTCCGTGTGCCAATTCCAGCCAGCCAGCTCGTCGGTGGGTCGCGCCGGTGAAGGCGCCCGCCTCGTGGCCGAACAGCTCCGACTCCACCAGCGACTCCGGCAGTGAGGCACAGTTCACGGCGATGAAGGGCCCCTTGGCGCGACGGCTGCAGGCGTGGATGTGACGGGCGAAGAGCTCCTTGCCTGTGCCCGATTCCCCGCGCAGAAGCACCGTCGCGTCGCTCGCGCTCGTCTGCGTCGCGAGCTGCAGCGCGCGTCGGAACAGGGGTGCATCACCTACGAGCTGTCGCCCGCGCCGAAGCTCCTCGAGCTCTGCGCGTAGCCGCAGGTTTTCGGCTCGTAGCCGCCGCGCCGCGAGCGCCCGATCCATCGCCTTAAGCAGCGTTGCCCGCTTGATGGGTTTCACGACAAAGTCGTAGGCGCCGGAGCGCATCGCCTCCACGGCAACCTCGACCGTCCCGAATGCGGTCATCAGGATCACATCGGTCGCAACCTTGGCGTCGGTCAGCGCCCGCATCAGGTCGAGCCCCGACATCCCCGACATCACCAGATCGGTCAGGATGAGGTCGAACTCCTGCGCCCGCGCCAGCTTCAGCGCCTCCTCGGCTCCGTGCGCCACGGTGGCCTCCAACCCTTCGCGCGTCAGGAGTCGCTGCAGGGTAGAGGCATGCTCATCATCATCGTCGACCACCAGGATGCGCGCTGGCTTGAGCTGAGAATCATCCATCGTCGCCACGCGCCGAGCCAGAGGGTCGTAAGTGTGTGGGAGGTAGTCGGGCGCGCTTGCCGAATCAATCACCGCGCGCGTATAGGGGAGAGCCAACATTCTTCAGGCGCTTTGCATGCCCAAACTGACCTATACCGACCCCACCGGAGAGGCGCGCGAACTGCGCTTCAATCGCCGTGTGACCATCGGGCGTCACCCATCTCAAGACCTCCAGCTCCTCGACCGTGTGGTCTCCAAAGAGCATGCCCTCATCGAAGAACGGACGGGCCACTTCGTGCTCCGCGATAACGGGAGCCGCAACGGCATGACGGTCAACGGCGAGCCGGTCGCCGGCTCCCGCACCCTCAATCATCTCGACAAGGTCACCATCGGCTCCTCCGTCGTCACCTTCCATGCAGACCTCGCAGAGTCGAAGGCGCTCCGTACCCAGGTCGCCATCTCGCTGGAGCGTGAGGACGGCGTCATCCGTACCCGCCACCGGGAGGATTCCAACAGGCTCTTCGTCAAGGCCGACCAGTTCGCCGACGTGGAACAGCTCCGCGGCGACTACGAGAAACTGCGCATCGCCAACGAACTCAACCAGGCGCTCTCGCTCGAGTTCGATCTCGGCCAGCTGCTGAACAAGATCCTGGAGAAGGCCTTCGAGATGTTTGCTGCCGACCGCGGTGTCATCTTCCTCATGAACCAGGAGACAGGCGAGATCGAGCCCGCGGCCTCACGTTCGAAGTTCGAGGAGCTCTCTGCCGGCCGAGCCATCCGCGTCTCCGCGACCATCCTCAAAGAGGTTGTCGAAGAGAAGGCTGCGGTGCTCTCAAGCGACGCCGCCATGGACAGCCGCTTCTCCGGCTCCAAGTCCATCATCATGCAGGGCATCAAGTCCACCATGTCGGTGCCCCTGCTCTACCGCGACCGGTTGCTCGGCATCATCCATCTCGACTCCCAGATGACCCGCGGCGCCTTCGCGCAGAAGGACCTCGCGCTCCTCTCCGGCTTCGCAAACCAGGCCGCCTACGCCATCGAGCACTCCAGCCTCGTGGCCAAGACGCAGAAGGATTTGCTCGCCCGTGAGCAGCTCTCGCGGCTCCTCCCCATCGAGCTCGTCGACCAGGTCATGGCGGGCAAGGTCAACATCCAGCGCGGCGGCGACCTGCGCGATGCGACCGTCCTCTTCGCCGACATCCGAGGCTTCACACAGCTCTCCGAGTCGGCACGCCCGACCGATGTCGTCAGCATGCTGAACGAGTACTTCGAAGTCATGGTCGAGGTCGTCTTCAAACATGGCGGCACGCTCGACAAGTTCATTGGCGATGCCCTGATGGCGGTATGGGGTGCACCGATCGCCATTGAGGACCATGTGGGCAAGGCTGTGCGCGCCGCCATCGAGATGCAGGAGGCCGTGCGGCTCCTCAATCTCGAGCGGTCTGCGCGGGGCGACATGGCGCTCGCCATCGGCATCGGCGTCAATACGGGCGAGATGGTTGCGGGCTACATGGGCAGCACCCGCGCGATGGCCTTCACCGTCATCGGCGATACCGTCAACACGGCCTCGCGGCTCTGCTCCAAGGCGGCGCCCAACGAGGTGCTGGTGAGCGAGCCGGTGGCCTACGAGGCCGAGACCCGCTTCACGCTCGAAGAGCTTGCTCCGCTGGAGCTCAAGGGGAAGGCCAACGTGGTGCAGGTCTACCGTGTGACCGGCTTCCGCGACTCCGACTCCACCGCCTCCTTCGTGCGGCGCTCGGGCGTCGGAAGCACGGCACCGCAAACCAAGCCGAGTCCGTGAGCGAGAGCGTGCGTCTGCAGCGCTGCGCGGCATGAGCCGGCCCCGCTACGAGATCGTCGATCGCATCGATGTCGGCGGCATGGCCGAGGTCTTCCGCGGCAAGGCTTTGAGCCTTGATGGCTACGAGAAGCAGGTTGCCATCAAGCGGGTGCTGCCGCAGCTCGCGGCCGACGCAAAGTTCGTCAACATGTTCCTCGACGAGGCCCGCGTCTCGCTCGCGCTGAGCCACGCCAACATCGTCTCTGTCTTTGACGTGAGCCGCGCCGGCGAAACCTACTTCATCGTCATGGAGTATGTGGATGGCGCAAACCTCAAGACGCTCATGGAGCTCGCCCGCGCGAGCCAGCGCCCCTTCCCTACCGCCGTTGCGGTGCGGATCGGCATCGAGGTCTGCAAGGCGCTCGCCTACGCGCATGAACGCAAAGACAGCGAGGGGAGGCTGCTCCGCATTGTTCATCGCGATGTGAGCCCGCCCAATATCCTCATCAGCCGCGAAGGCGAGGTGAAGATCACCGACTTTGGCCTGGCCAAGGCTGCAAGCCAGATGGAGAGCACCGACCCTGGCTTCGTGAAGGGCAAGTATGGTTACCTCTCGCCCGAATCGGCCGATGGTCAGGAGGTGGACGGCAGGAGCGACATCTTCTCGCTCGGCGTCATCCTCTGGGAGCTGCTCGCCGGTCGGAGGCTCTTCCAGGGCGACAACGACCTGGAGACACTCCAGCGGGTCAAGCAGGCACGCATTCCGGGGCTCGCGCCGCTCTGCGCCGACCTCCACCCTGAGCTCGAGGCCATCGTGCGGCGTGCGCTCGCAGGCGACCGCGACCGTCGGTACGCCACCGCCCGCGAGTTTGGTACCGACCTTAACCGCTTCCTCTTTGCAGCCGGCCTCTCGGTCGATTCCTACGATGTCGCACAGTACCTCGACTTCGCCCTTCATCCCGACACCGCGACCATGCCGGTTCCGGCCGTGATGCGGATTCGGCCGCTGCCATCCATGGCGACGGTGGCGTTGGAACTCGAGACCGCCGAGCCAGCTCTCGGCCCCGCGCAGCTGATGGCGACGGCGGCGCAACCGGCTGTGGCTTCGGCGCAACCTGCTGCGCAGGCTGAGCCCACCGCTCCGCCGGCCGAGGGGCAGCAGCGCTGGGTACGCCCCTTCCTGCTGCTCCTGCTGCTGGCTGCTTGCATGGCAGCCGCCTACTACTACGGGTTGGAGTCGGCCTCCCGATAGTCTCTGCTCAACCAGGCACATGGCATGAATCGTACCCTGATGATGGTTTTGGCAGGTGGCCGCGGAACGCGGATGATGCCCCTCACCCAAGACAGGACCAAGCCTGCAGTGCCCTTCGCCGGTCGCTACAGGCTCATCGACTTTGTGCTCTCCAACCTGGTCAACTCGGGCTTCTACCGGGTTGTTGTACTCACGCAGTACAAGTCGCAGTCGCTCTCACAGCATATCTCGCGCGCCTGGCGGCTCGCCCGGCCGCTCGACCACTTCGTCGAGCCCGTGCCGGCACAGCAGCGGACAGGCCTCGGCTGGTACCGAGGCTCGGCCGATGCCATCTTCCAGAACCTCAACCTCGTCGACGATGCAGACCCCACCGATGTTGGCGTCTTTGGCGCAGACCACGTCTACAAGATGGATGTGTCACAGATGCTCCGGCTCCATCGCAAGCGGGGCGCCGAGCTCACGATTGCGGCCATCCCGGTGCCTATCGCCGAAGCACACCAGTTCGGAATCATGGAGGTCGATGCCCACTGGCGCGTGCGTCGCTTCGTCGAGAAGCCGACCGATCCGCCCACGATCCCCGGCCGACCCGACTGGTGTCTCGCCAGCATGGGAAACTACTTCTTCACCCGCACGGCGCTCGAGCATCAGGTGCGCACCGACGCCACGCGTGAGCCGTCCGACCACGACTTCGGACGCGACATCATCCCCACCATGCTGCGCGAGGGAAGGGCGGTCTTTGCCTACGATTTCTCGCAGAATCATGTGCCGGGTCAGCAGGAGCGCGAGCGGGGTTACTGGCGCGATGTGGGCAGTGTGGGCAGCTACTTCGAGGCCTCCATGGACCTCGTCTCCGTGCTCCCCGTCCTCGACCTCTACAACCGGCAGTGGCCCATCCGCACCGACTATCACCAGCTCGCGCCGGCAAAGTTCGTGCACGACGACCTCGCCTCCAACCGGGTTGGATCGGCCGTCGAGTCGCTTGTGAGCGAGGGCACCATCGTCTCCGGCGGCATGGTT
>CAIQPA010000062.1 GCA_903873545.1 uncultured delta proteobacterium | reverse complement strand
CCGGCACGCCTGCGCGAAGCTGTGACGGCGGCGCAATCTCCTCCTCCGTAATGGCACGGAGGCTCGCCATGTAGCTATCGCGCGCAAAGAGGCGACGCCCGGTCAGGAGCTCGTGAAAGACAACACCAAGTGCGAAGAGATCGGACCGACCATCGAGTTCATGGCCGCGGCACTGCTCCGGCGACATGTAGGCGGTCTTTCCAGCCGTCTTGGTGCTGCCAGGCTCCGACGCTGCCGTCTGCGCAACACCGAAGTCGAAGAGCCGCGTCTTTCCATCCACGCCAACCAGTAGGTTGTGGGGCGAGATGTCGCGGTGAACCAGCGCGAGCGGATGCCCCTCACGATCGGTCGCACGGTGCGCTGCTGCAAGACCATGCGCGGCGTCGGCGATGCAACGGGCGGCCTCTTCAGCGCTCAGCGCGCTCTCACCGCCCTGCGCCACCAGCTCGTCGAGGTTGGCCCCCGCGACATACTCCAAAACGAGAAAGGGACGACCTTCGGCGACATCGGCATCGAGGACGCGCACCACGTTGGCATGTTCGATACGCCCGCCGATGCGTCCCTCCTGCAAGAACAGTGCGCGCGTCGCCTCCTGCTCCAAGAGATGGGGAAGAAGCGACTTGATGACCACAAGCCGTTCGAAGCCTCCCTCGCCCTGCCGCACGGCGAGAAAGAGGTCTGCCATGCCGCCGGTGGCGAGCTTCTTGGCGAGACGATAGTTGCCGAACGACTTGTTGAAAATCACGGGCGGCCTCGAGCATACGTTGTGATGTCCGATGCTACGCCTGCCTCCCTAGACTGTCAAAGCAGTCAGACTAGACGTCGTTCCAGCCTGTCCCGACCTGCTTGACGCCCACCATCATAGGCCGCGCCAACGCCATCGCGATGGAGAAGGCCTCCTCCCGCATGAAGGTTGAGGGGATGATGGGCCAGACGGCGCCGCTCTCCAGCCGCACGAAGACACCCGCTCCTTCGACCTTGGCACCGGCCGAGGCGCCCGGGACGGCGATGGCCCGTGTGGCGTAGATGACCTCGGAGATCCGGTCGAGCTCGATGGGCGTGCTGCCCGACAGGTCCATCTGCTCCGGGTTCTCGCGCAGCCGGAGGAACCCATGGTTGAGCGACAGCCAGGCAAGTGGCATCTGCCAGGTGCGGGCAAACTGCTCGGCCCGACGCCACGCCCAGTAGGCGAGCGCCCAGACCGGCGCCGACGAGAGCCACACCCAGGTCTTCTCCCAGCCTCCGGCACGCAGCGAGACGAAGACCAACGTTCCGGCGATCAGCGCGGCACTGACCGCAATCGAGCGAAGGCGTCCCGCACGCGGGTCACTGCGCCGCTCCACCACGTAGAGTTCTCCTCGCTCGGGCCGCACGACCAGCGGGCGCTCAATCAGCGCCTCATAGGCAACCTGGCCGAGCGCGGCCCGCTCACGGATTGACTCATCGGAATGGTCGTTCATGCGTTCACGGGGCCGCGGTCTCGCGCTCTTCCACGCACAGCAGCGGGAGGTCGCGCATGTGGAGGTGCCAGTCGCTGCCCTCGCGAATCCAGACAATCTTCCGAATCACCCCTGCTGCATCGACGAGGAAGAGCTCCTTTCGGGCATCCGACTCGTGCTCTTCGAGATAGGCGGTCCGGAGCGCCGAGCCGGCTGGCGCATCCGCGTCCACGATCGCGCCATCGCCCAAATCGGCCGCGCTATCTACGATCCGCTGCACACCCGGAAGCAAGAGCAGCCGAACAGGGTCGAAGCCGAAGGTCCGCCGAGCGATGCGCGTCTCACCGGCCTCAAGAACAGCTGCGACGGTTGTTCCATCGCCCTCGCCCAGCAAGAGCCTCGTCTCCGAAGAGAGCCTGTCGCCAGCCGTCTTCCACGCCTTGCCCTGCAGTTCGGTATAGAGCTGAAGCGTCGCCTGCTTCGCCGCCAGGAAGTTGGCAGTATCGTTGCGCTCGACCGCGACAGGGTTGAGTTCAACATGCTGCCAGGTCGACTCGGGCGGGAGCGGAGGGAGTTCATACTGGCTCGCACCGCAGCCAGCCGAGAGGAACAGGAGGGCGACAAGCGCGAAACGGCCGGTGTTCAGCATGGCGGAGTACCTAGGTCCCGATGGGATTGCGTCAAACAGATGAGGGGCCGGCGCCGTCGTCGGATGTGGCTTCGACCACGGCTGCCGTGCGCGAGAGCGCCGCGACAGTCAACAGCGACCCCTCGACCGCGAAGCAGGCGCCGAGCAGAACCGCCTCGAGCTCTGCATGATTCCCGCGCAGCGGGAGCCCTTTGAGATACCGCATGCCGTCTGCCGACACACGCACAGGTGGCCGCGCGAAACGGGCCGCAGCCTGCTGCAGCGTCCGGGTCACCAGCCGTTCGACCTCGCGCGGACGGGCGCGGAGCGGTGACCGCTCGAGCACCCGATCGCCCACAAACTTTAGCATCGCATTGGGCACGACCGTTCCGCCGTGGTCGCCCGACCAGGGGGCATGCTCGCACAGGATGACCCGCACCGGCAGTCGCTCGAGCCGACGCAAGATCGCCTCGAGAAGCCGCGGCTGCAAGTGGCTGACAGAGCGGAGCGTGACGGTCCCACCATGCGCCGCCTTCAAGAGCCCATCGCGGCCTGT
>CAIQPA010000061.1 GCA_903873545.1 uncultured delta proteobacterium | reverse complement strand
GCGGCCGGCTTCGATGCGGCGCTCGCAGTCATCCACAAGGAGCACCACGCGACCTACTTTCCCGGCGCCAAAGAGATGACGCTCGCGCTTGTCTACGACCGGGCGACGCATCGCCTGCTGGGGGCGCAGGCCTTCGGCGAGGCAGGCATCGAGTCGCGCATCAACACGCTGGCCGTGGCTCTGACCGCGGGGCAGACCGTCGAGGAGCTCGCCGAGCTCGACCTTGTCTATGCGCCGCCCTACTCGTCGGCGAACGACCCGGTGAACCTTGCCGCCTTTGTCGCGGTGAACGACCTCACCGGCTTCTCTCCCCTCGTCACCGCAGCGACGCTCCGCGCAGAGCAGGCGACGAAAGAGGCCCCACTGCTGGTCGATGTTCGGACAGAGGCGGAGTGGGCTGCGGGTCACGTCGCAGGCAGCCTGCACATCTCGCTCGACGAGATTGCAGCGCGTTCTTCCGAGCTGCCGCGCGACCGTAGCATCGTGGTGACCTGTCGCGCCGGGTATCGCGGCCATCTGGCGCTGCGCGCGCTGCGCGGGCTTGGATTTGAAAATGTTCGGAATCTGACAGGCGGGTTCGTCAGTGTTTTGCAAGACGGCGGGTTTGCCGTGGAGGTGTCGCGATGAGTGGAAACAACTTTTGGATTCTTGCCGTGGTCGGCGTCGTGGCGGTGGTCGCCATGCGCATGATGGGCGGCGCAGGTGGAGCAGGTGGCAGCATGGTTATGGAGAAGATCAAGGCAGGCGCCGTCATCGTGGATGTTCGGACGCCCGAAGAGTTCGCGGGCGGCTCCTACCCCGGTGCGAAGAACATCCCGGTGCAGGTCATCGGCTCGCGCCTGAGCGAGATCCCGAAAGACAAGCCGGTGGTGGTCTTCTGCAAGTCGGGTGGCCGGAGCTCTGTTGCTGCAGCGACGCTCAAGCAGGCCGGCTACACCGACGTCACGAACGCGGGCGGCCTTGGCGACATGCCCCGCTGAAGAGGTCTACTTGTAGGCGATGACCACCGCCGAGACCTGGTAGTTGGGCTCGGTGTGGCTGGAGTCGTTGTAGGCGCAGCCAGTGCCGAGCGTGCAGCCGGCGCAGGGGTTGGCCTCGGGGCGGCAGGTGTTCTCGAAGGCCTGCACATCGTATCCGACGGTCAGCGTAGGTTCGGAGATGGCGCCCAGATCGATGGTCCAGTCGTAGGTCTTGGCGCCGGGGCACCAGCCGGCGCGGGCATACTGCCAGCTGCCCTGCTGGTTGGGGGCTGCGGTGGTGCGGCAGTCGTCGCGCCAGATGTTCTCTGTGAAGGGGACCGCGTTGACGGTGAAGGTGTGGTCGCGGGGGCAGAACTCTGCGCAGTTGTCGGCGTTGCCCTGGCCGTGGCCCGTGATGAAGGTCCGGAGCGCGGCGCTGGTGGTTCCTTCGGGCAGCGCGACGGTGGCGTCGGGGAGTTGTGATGGGATGGAGCGGGCGGGGTCGCCGTAGACGAGGCGACGGTTCTCGTTGGCGCCCTGCCAGACGGGGATGGCGGCGAGGACTTCACGGGCCGGCGTGCCGCCGACGAACTCGAAGGTCGCCGTGACGCTCCAGCCGTTGCCGAAGCCGCTGCCGGGTCCCACCCAGGTGTCGATGAAGACGCGGCTCGTCTGCTCGCCGGTGAGGAGCGGGCGGAGGTCGGTCACATCGACATCCCACTCCGCGCCCACGCCGTAGGGGGTGATGAAGCGAGACAGCTCGAGGTAGGTTGGGCTCTCGGAACCGTTGGCCAGCACGAGGCCGTAGCTGCCCACGCGGTCCCACGGGTCGCAGGAGCCAGCGGGGCAGGAGAGGGCGAAGTGGAGGTTGATGGAGGAGAAGGTCTCGTTGGCAGGCGGGAAGGTGACAGGC
>CAIQPA010000060.1 GCA_903873545.1 uncultured delta proteobacterium | reverse complement strand
TCCCATCCTCCCCATCGGGCAAACGCGCCCGCACCCCTCCATGACGGCCGCGCCAATCCCCCGCAAGCGCCGCGCGACCACCCTCCGCATATCTGCCCTACCCCCTCCGCAGCACCGCGGAGGGCAAGGCATTTTCGACAACTTTCGACATCCGCGAGGTTGCAGCAGGTCGCCCGCTGCCTACCTATCCAGTCGTCGTGAAGCAGGCACTCCTCCGAGTGTGGCGCCGCGACCTGTACGCCACGCCGAGGGAGGAAAGATGGAGCCAACAGGAAATTATGGACACTGCGCGCTGACCGATCGCTGGGTGCTCCGCGCCCAGATGCGCGGTGCCACGGTGAAGGTCTACCAGCCGGATGGAACCGAGACGCGCATTCGCCTCCGGCTCTCGCAGGAGGGCATGGAACAGATCATCCAACAGCTCCTCCCCCTCGCCTGGAACAACGAACTCAAGTCGGCCGAAGAGCTCGAGGAGCTCGGCATCGCCTTCGACGGGCCGCCTCCCAGCGACAACCTCTGAGCGACCGGCGGCCCGCCAACCCGCTCGCCTGCAGGCCCATCGGGCCGCTCCAGCGACGGGTTGCCGCCTAGCCGCCACCTCGGAATATTTTCATGCCACCGCCCGTAGAACCGACGGTAGCGATACGCCGTCGGGTTGCGACGTGCGATTGCGGGTCTATCCCATCAGGCCCCCTGCAGAAGGTCCGACCATGCCTCGACATCCGAAGAAGTTCGCCGCCGCCCTCGCCACCATCTTCTCGAACAACACCGAGCTCCGCACCCTCCTCCGCCAAACACTGCTCGACGAAGGCTTCGCTGCCCCGTCAAACAGAGCGGAACCCCTCGAGGCCGCCATCTACGCCGCCTGTAGCCGCAACGAAGATATGCCGGCGCTGCTGCTCTCCGCCCTCTACTCAAGGGAGGCCCGTCATCTCTGCGCCGAACTTGGGCTCGGACGCCCCACCACGGGCCCCGCGGCCGTCCTCATCCTCCTGACCCACTTCGGCTTCCCCGCGCTCGACGACGCCGAAGAGGAGACCGTCGAGGCCGGCGACGACAGCGACGACGAATCCTCCGTGCGGCAGACCCACCGCGCCGCCAAAGCAGCCTTCCTCGCAGAGGTTGCGCTCAACGACGAGCGGGTCGCCCGAACGCTCATGGACCACCAGGCGCAGGCGCTCCGCGAGGCCACGGAGCTCACGAAGAGGCCCGAGGCCGTCCTCGTCTCCATCGCGACAGGCGGCGGCAAGACCATGGTCGGCAACGAGTTTGTCCGAGAGTGGCTCGCCAACGACCGCGGCGGCGTCCTCTGGGTCACCAAAGACTGGGACCTGCTCTTCCAGGCCTTCGCCGACGCCAGCCAGCGTGGCATCACCTCCGCAGAAACCGCGCGTCGCATCGGAGGTCGCTCCAAGGCCCTCCGCTTCCTCGAAGAGGCCAGCGGCACGCGCGCCACGGGCATCACCTACACAACGCTCCACAGTCTGCTGAGCCGCACAAGCGGGCAGAGCAGGCTCCGCACCCTCCCCGGCCGCCCCACACTCGTCGTCTGGGACGAGTGCCACTGGGCCGACAGCGCCGCCTCCAGCGACCTCATCCGGAAGCTCGCGGCCGGCCATCACATCACGCTGCTCGGCCTCACGGGAACCCCGAAGACCTCAACCCTCGACATCTTTAGGCCCACCACCCCGTGGAGCTACCGGACCCTCGCCGACCGCGGGGTCCTCGCACGCCTCGAGGAGGTCATCTCCATCCCCACCGGCGTCACCTGGACCCCAACCGCCGGCGCCTCCAGCGGCGACTTCTCCCTCGAGTCCATCGCCCAGCTCGGCGGCATCAAACCCCGCAACAGCCTCATCGTCGACACCTACTGCGCCGATCCCGCCAGCTTCGGAAAGACCCTCCTCTTCGCCTGCAGCATCGAGCAGGCCAACGCGCTCTGCAAAGCCTTCTCACGTCGCGGTGCGAGTGTCGTCGCCTTCCACGCCGGCCTCTCCGAAGCCGACAACCAGCTCGCGCTCGCCCGCTTCCGCAGCGGCTCCGCGCAGCTCCTCGTCAACGTCGCAAAGTTCACCCACGGCGTCGACGTGCCCGACATCGAGACCCTCTTTCTCTGCCGCCCAACGATGAGCGATGTCCTCTTCGCACAGATGGTCGGTCGCGCGGTCCGCAAGGCACCCGGCAAGGACTCCTTCCGCATCGTCGAGTTCACCGACAATGTGGCCCGCTTCGCCGGCAACCTCCACGCCGCGGAACAGTACTTCAGCGGCGCAGGCTCCGGCGGCGCGACCACGCCCCGTACCCGTCCCGCCACAGCCCGCGAACGCGCGCAGCGGTACGACCACACCGGCACGCTCCTCTGGCTCCCCAACGAGCCCTCCATCCCCGAACCCTTGCGCGGCATCCCCTTCCGTCACGGTCAGACCTTTGGCATCGAGTTCGAACTCACCACCCCCGACGGCGTCATCCCTGAGGCCAACAGCGCCGCTTGGATGATCCGTGCAGAGTCACTCCGGCGGGCGCTCGCCAAGGCCCTTCCCGGCCGCGTCTGCCCCGTCGTCACGCCTGAGTACCAGGGCGCAAACGGCGACAAGGATGTCTCCGTCTGGAATGTCGAGCGCGACAGCACCTGCGGCTGGGAGGTGACCTCACCTGTGCTTCAGGGCGAGCGCGGCATGCTCGAAGTATGGACCGCCTGCCAGGCGCTCGAGGCCACCGCGGCCCAGCTAGGGCTCGTCGTGAACTGGAACACCGGCACCCACATCCACCTCGGCTGGCTCGGCGAACAGCATGGCACAGAGATCGTCCGGGCACTCCGCATCGCACGGCTGGTCGAACCCGTCCTCGCAACACTTGTGGCACCGTCGCGCATCGCGGCATCGCGCACCGGCGGCTACGACATCGACCTGCCGAACGGCTACTGCCGGCCCGTGGCCTCGATCTTCCCCGAGTCCTTCCTCGGCAGTTCGCCGACCACCGAGGAGATCCTCGCCCGCGCCGATTCTGCGGATGGCCGCTACCTGACCGTCAATGTCCGCCCGCTCTCGAGCATCGGAACGGTCGAAGTCCGCATGCACAGCGGCACGCTCGACGCCGCCAAGATCCTCGCCTGGGTCGGCCTCTGGATGGAGCTGCTCTTCGTTGCCGGCAACAGCAACACCCCCATCCCGCAGGTCGACGACCGCACCGTCATCCGCCCGTCGCGCCAGCTCGTGCCGCTGCTGGCCTCGCTGCTCCCCAACGCCAAGACCCCGGTGCAGCAGGCCTTCCTGCGCCGTCTCGAAGCGCGGAGCAACGCCATGGTCGCAAGGTGGTCGACTGTGCCAACGCTCGCGCCATGGCTGGCCTAGTCGAGGCCTAGGCGTCGGGGTCGGAGCCACCCTCCGACGCCGGCGGCTCGCCCGGCGGGAGCAGCAGCGGCCCACGCGGGGACTCCTCGGAAGCGGGGACCTCCGAGGCCAGCAGACGGTCGGCGCGCAGGGCATCGTTTGCGATGAGCCGCGCCTCTGACTCCGCATCGGTCGCGCCGGGCTCCATCCGCAGCTTCTCTGTCGCCACCTCATCCCGGGCGGCGAGCAGCGCAGTCTCCTGCTTGAACAGGTCGAGGTGGCCCATAATCCAGACCATGAAGGCACCCTTCTTGTCCGCGTAGGCCTCCGCTGCCGTCACAGGGGGCTCCGAAAGCGGCTCCGCGGCCTGCGGCTCCTGTTTGGTCTTCACAATCCACTCGCCCCACTTCCTCGGGCGCGGGGTTCCGTCCGCTTGGGTGATCTCGAAGCGCTTTGACCGCGGCGTCGGCCACTCGTCCGACTTCCCAAACCCGCCCAGCGCATCCTCGATTTCCTTCTTGAACCGGTCGAAAGGGTCCGGCCTGGTTTGCGGTTGCCGAGACAGGTCGAGCAGCTCCTGCACCGCCCGGTTGGCATGCACCACGAGCGCCTCCGCGGCCTCGTCGAGCTCCAGCCGTCCGGTGCGGGCCAAGTCCAAGTCCCGCCGGTCCAGGAGGATGGCGATGCGACGGAGCAGCGCCCGCTCGTTGATTCGGAAGCTAGGGCTCGGCGTGTGGGTGCCCTCTGCCTCCGCCCGCAACGGCGGAAGCGGAAGCGGAGGCCGGCTCCAGGTTGGCGGATAGAGCGGATGCGACCCCCTCCGCTCCATCTTGAGCAGCATCTCGAGCGTGACAGGGTGCTCGCTCACCCGCCGAAGTCGAATGATGAGCCCCCGGAGTCGCTCCGCCGGCATCACCCGATGGCGACCGAGCTGCTGCTCATCACTGACCAGCGGCCGCGCCGAGACGTAGTCGCGCAGCACGAGGGTCGTCGAAGCCCAGGCCTCGAGCTCCGGCGCATGCGAAGAACCCTGCAGTGCGAGCTGGGCCAACCAGCCCGTGAAGGCGTGCACAACCCCTTCGGTGGCGCACTGCGCACTCGCCTCAAACCAGGGGTGCCCCTCGAGGTCCGTGCCAAGCATCAGCACCCGGTGCGCACAGCCGAGCGCAAGAGCGCAGGCGGCGACGGCAGCGGTGGTCTTCCCCATCCGGGCGGCCACAATGGCCACCAGCGGAGAGGAGATGGCGATGCTGCCGTCCTGCTGGGCATAGAGGTGCAACAGCGGCGACGAACTCGTCACGACTGCGCTGATGTAATGTGACCGAGCAAACGAGCGGGCCTCCGCGGCAGTGGTGATGGCGGCCGGCAGCCGCAGCTCCTCCCGCTCGAAGTCTCCCATGAGCCCCTCTGCCGGCGCCCCCACGGCCTCCCGCACGGCGAGGATGCGGTCCGTCGCCGCACGCTGCTCCGTCAACATCGGGATGAACGGCACCACATGGGCGGTCTCCACCAACCGAGCGGTACCGGCCTGCGGCATGGCGAGGCCAACGGTCGCGGCCAGCGCACGCTCGAGCGGCGCCGTTGGCAGCTCCTTCAACACCTCCTGCACTGCCTTCCGATAACCGGGGTCGAGCAATGCAGCAGCCTGCGTGCAGAGCAACTGCACATGTTCCTGGTACCCTGGAACCAACTTTCTACGAGATGACTGAGCCATGAATTCTCCTTTCCATAGATGATGATAGCGACCACCGGCGAATGCCGGCTTCAGTGCAGGATTGCTGCTTCGGATTCTACGATGGACGAACGCACAGGCGCTGATGCAGCAGCGATGGCATCGAGTTGAGCGAGGATGGAGCGCGCCCCTAGCCGGAACGCTGTCTCCGCCTTCGGGACTTGAAGAGCGGCCATCTCGAGTTTGTGAAGCGCATCGAGCAACAGGGCCCGAGCAACTCTCCTCCGTTCAAACGCCAGGTGGAGATACAGCGTACGCAAACAGCATTGAGGCGATGGCGGTTCGAGCGGAATGGTCCGTGCGGTCGCCTCGGCCTGGTCCGCGGCCTTAAGTTCGAGCATCGCGAGGTGCCGCAAGCGCTGCACTTCGATGGGCAGTAAGGTAAGGTCTGTCATTGCGAGACTCCCGGAACAAGCTGAAGAAGGGTGAGCCAGCAGGAAGCGCTGGCCCTACTATCAAAGACCGTGCCCGCGCGGGCCCGTGCACGAGGGAGGGGCAGGATGGCGATGGCCCAGTTCGCCCCAGGCCACCGTCGCCCTCCGAGCTAACGCGGGAACCCAGCGCGGCGGAGAGCGGCCGCAAGGAGCATCACCTCTTGGAGCTGGCGTGCCTCTCTGGCCCGCCGCACAGATGGCCGAGCCTGCTGCGCCTGGCGAACCAGCGCTGCCAGCTGACGCGTATCGTGAACCAGCTTGCTCAACGCGAGGAGCTCACGGGCCTCACGCTCCCGCCGCAAGCTCCGCCGTGGCGGCGGCTCGCACCAGGCAGCGCTCGATGCGGTGGGCGATGC
>CAIQPA010000059.1 GCA_903873545.1 uncultured delta proteobacterium | reverse complement strand
TGCTGCTGGGTCGCGGCCTGTTTTGGCGCACCGGCGGGTTGCTGGCGCTGGTGGCGGCGCTGGTAGCAGCGCTGCTGCAGCTGCTGCCGGGGCTGCCTGCGCAGGTTTTGCGTCCCGAGAGTTTTGCCTGGTTTGCCCTGTCGGCGGTGGCGATGGGCGCGATGATACGGGCGGCCGCGGAGGTGGGGCTATCCGAGCGTGGACGCTGGCTGACCTGGTTGCCGCTGCTCGGCGCGCTTGTTGCTACCGCGTCGGCGGTTGCGCCGGTGCTGCTGCAGCGCGGTGCAGAGGTGGCGTTGGCGCTCGCGACGGCGACCGTTGGCACGGAGCAGCAGACCCGAGACCTGCTCTTGCCGCTGGTGCAGCCCCTCGCCGCCTGGGTCCGTTGGGGTTGGGTTGCGATGGGGGCCGCATCGGTGCTGTTCGCCATACGAGCGACGGCGTTGCCGCGGTGGGTGGCGCCGCTTCTCTGGCTGGCTCTTGGCGTTGCGGTTGTCGTCACGCTGCCGGTGGCGGCCCCGACGCAGGCCGACGCAGAGGCGCTTGCGCGGATCGCGTTGCGGCCCGGTGAGAAGGTTCTGAGCCTGCTTCCCGTGCCGACGGGGCCCTTCGTCGTGGAGCCGAACTTCTACGTCTCGCTGCTGTTGCTGGCGCTGAGCGGTGCGGCGACCTCGCTGCTGGCCCACCCTGCGGGGCGCCAGGAGCCGACGGGCGAGTCGGCAGCGCGCGGGCTCGTGGTGTCGCTCGTCGCTTTTGCGGCGCTCGCGACGGCGCAGCTCTCTGTGGGGCTCGCGCTGCCAAGTATGGTAGGGATGGGGGGCCTGCTGTTGGTCGCCGCGCTCTGTTTCGGGTCGGCGCTCTTCGGGCAGCGTGGTTCGGTGCGCGTTGCGTCCCGCCTGCTGCTCGCGCTGCTGTTCCTTCTTCCTTGGCTCCTGTGGAGCTCGCTCGGAGCTCTGCCATGAGGCCCAAAGTCTGTACCTTCGTAAAGAGCGGTACCAAGCCCGACCATTTCCCGCCCGCCGACCTGCCCGAGGTGGCCTTCGCGGGGCGGAGCAACGTGGGGAAGTCGAGCCTGCTCAACAGCGCGATGTACCGCAAAGACCTGGTGAAGGTGAGCCAGACACCCGGTCGCACCCGGCTGCTCAGCTAGTTCGACGTCGACGCCCGGCTGCGGCTCTGCGACCTGCCGGGCTACGGCTACGCCAAGGTGGGCGGCGGCGAGCAGCTGGCCTGGCAGTCGATGATTGAGACCTACCTGCAGACGCGGGAGGTACTGCGCGCGCTGGCGATTCTGGTCGATGTGCGGCGGGGGTTCGAGGAGGAGGAGCTGCTGCTGCTGCGGACCTGTCACCAGTGGAAGCTGCAGCCCATCCTGATTGTCACCAAGTGCGACCAGCTCAAGTCGAACGCGCTCTTCAACCAGAAGGTGGCCATCGCCAAGCAGATGGGGGGCGACATCAAGCGCGACTTCATCTGGTACTCCGCGAAGGAGCACGATGGCCGCGACGAACTCTGGAAGCGGATCGCGGGCTTTACCGGGTTGTCGGATGCCCCCGTTGGTTGAGTTCCGAAGCGCTCTTCCAGAGGAGATCGCCTCGATCGTGATGCCCATCGAACGGGCCGGGCAGCCCCACCCGTGGAGCGAGGCGATGTTCCTGCAGGAGTTGGCGAACGACTTCTCCGAGTTGGAGCTCCTCTTGGTCGACGGCGTGGCCGTTGGGTTTGTGGTCTACTGGCTGGTGGCCGACGAGGTGCACCTGCTCAACGTGGTGGTGGCAGAGGCGTCGCGCTCGCGAGGCTACGGCGCGCTGCTTGTCGAGCGGGTGGTTGCGGTGGCCGAGGAGATGGGGTCGGAGCAGGTCTGTCTGGAGGTCCGGGTGGGCAACGGTGCCGCGATCCGGCTCTACGAGCGGCTCGGCTTTCGGGTCATGGGGCGGCGGCCGAAATACTACGCCGACAATGGCGAAGACGCGCTGCTGATGGGCCTCGTGGTGACAATGCCGTAGCCCGCTTGGGCGGGGCAGCGTTCGGCTTTTCGCTTGATGCGGAGCGCAGGCGGGGGTAAGGCCTCGGCATCATCCATCGAGGTCATCATGCGTCTGTATAGCGGCCAGTTCAATCTCATCGCCAACGACATCATCAAGGCCCTGCTGGAGGCCGAGCTGCTGGAGCTCGACAGTGGGAAGCGGCAGGAGGCTGAGCTCGATATCGTCGGCGTGCTCCGCGAGTATGTTCGGACCGACCGCGAGATTTCGACGAAGGCGCGCGACCTGACGCTCAACGATGGGAAGCAGGCCGAGATGCAGATGAAGCGTCGGCTTGCGAAGGAGAAGGGGTTCAAGCTGGGCGACGAGGGCATCGACTACCTCGTCTCGCAGATCCTCGAGACCTTCATGCAGTCGGACCACATCGAAGAGATTTTCGGCAGCGACCGCGACCTCCGCGCCCGCATCAACCCCATCATCAAGCGCTACACTGCGAGCCGTGATGACGAGGTAGACAAGGAGGTCCGGAGCAAGATCAAGAACCTGGAAGAGGGTTCGTCTGCTTGGAACATTGAGTACGAGCGGGCGATGGAGCGGGTGCAGAAGAACAAGGGTCTGACCTAGTCCCTGGCCTGTTTCAGCGGCGCTTCTTGCTGGTGCGGACGAGGGGGCGCCAGTGGTTGTATCGCTGCTCCGGGGTAGCGTCGACGGCGGGAGCTGGCTTGCCGGTGAGTGCGGCGAGCTGTGAACTGGCAGCAAAGGAGAGCCCCTCGATGCGGCTCTTGCAGGCCTCGGCGAGGGCCTTGCGGTCCCACTCCCCCTTCTTGTTCTTCACGCGGAGGTTGGCCTCTCGGAAGGCGCTGGACACCCGGGTTGCGCGGTCTTCGCCGTGGTGTTCGCGCCACCAGCCCTGCCAGTGGGAGACCAGCTGCTCGCGCTGAGCAGGCGCGGTTGCGTTGACGGGGTCGAGCGGGTGGGGCCGTGCGGTGATGTGAGAGATGCGGCGCCCCGCTTCGCGCCGCACCTGTGCATCGCTGTCGCCGAGCGATGCGATGTAGCCGGGCATCAGCGCAGCATCGAGCGAGCCCCTTTTGGCGCGTGCGATGGCAAGCCGGATTGGGGTCTGGTCAGCGAGCGGTGGTCCGGGCTCGAGCAACATCTTGCGGGTGGCCTGGGTCGCTACCTCTTCGGAGCTTGCGATGACGAGCCGGAAGGCCCGCGTGCGAACCATCGGGTCGGGGTCGGATGCCGCGAGGGCTACAAGGGGGGCTACGCCACGGCGGACGCCGAGCTCCTCCGCGAGGTCGAGCAGTTCGGCGCGGGCCGCGGCGTTGGCGTGGGGGACCATGGCGAGGAGCTGGCCGTCGAGGCTCTCAGGCTGGAGGCGATGGAGGAACCGGGCAGACTGCAGAGCAACGGCGGCGTCATCGCTCGCTGTGCCGCGAAGCAGTTCGAGGGCGCGGGCGGCAACCTCGCGGTCGTAGGAGGGGACCCCTTCTCGGCGGGGGCCGGTGTTGCGACAGCCCTCGAGGCGGTCGTCGAGGGTGCAGAAGATACGGATGTGAAAATGGTCATCGTGGGGCGCAGAGTCGCCCGGCTGGTGCATGATGGTCGCAGCTTTGTCGATGAGGGCCTGCGGCTCGCCGAGTTTGGCCGCATGCGCGAGCAGCATGCGCTCGAGCGGGGCGTAGATGAAGATCCACTGCACCTTGGCGGTCTCGGAGGTGAGCAGCGCCTTGACGACGGCCCAGTTTCGCTCGGTGTCGAAGGTCGCTCCAGGAATCTCCGCGACGGCACCACTGCGACGGATGTGGACGAGGGTCTCGAGCGGGAGGTCGGCCCCCTCCTTGTCGCGGAGGAAGAAGCCCAAGTCTACGTCGCGTCCGGAATTGTGCGAGCGGCTCCAGCTGATGCGGCCGCCGTCGAAGACGCTTAGGTTGCCGACGGCAAGGCGCGAGGCGGGGAAGGCCGTCGCAACCTGCTCCGCGGAGGTAAGAAGGAGTTCGACCAGTTCGTCGGTGCCGTAGTGGGTCGGCCTGCCGAGGTGGGCGGGGAGGATGTAGTGGAACTCGCCGGCATCGGGCACCATGGCGGGGTCGATGAGGCCGCCGCGGGAGGTGTTGCCGAGGGCGACGGAGCCTGCGGAGCGTCGGGCTGGGTCGATAATCTCTCGAAAGGTCAGCGGAGATTCGATGGCTGGCCGCTCGTCGGGGGGCGGTGGCGCGTCGGTGCTGTCGTCGAGCTGCTCCTCGTCTGC
>CAIQPA010000058.1 GCA_903873545.1 uncultured delta proteobacterium | reverse complement strand
CCGGACGCATCATCGGCACGCCCCTCTTCATGGCGCCCGAGCAGGCCCGCGGCGACACCCACCTCACCCCCGCTGCCGACCTTTACACCGTCGGACTCATGCTCTTCTGGGCCGTCACGGGACGCCACGCCTTCACCGGCTCCACCGCCGACGCCATCCTCTACGCACAGGTCCACGCGCCAACGCCCCAGCTTGTGCCGAGGCCCGGACTCATGGTCCCGCCCGGGCTCGAAGAGCTCGTCTACGACGCCCTCGAGAAAGACCCCGCAAAGCGCATCGGCTCCGCCAACGCCTTCCGCACACGCCTCCGTGCCCTCTCCGGCGCAGCCGGCGCCATGTTCGGCCGAGACTCCGCACGCTTCCCAGCCCTGCCCGCGCGAACCGCAGCAGCAGCACCCGACCCCGCGGCACGACCTGCCACCATCGACGAGTCGGCCCTCGCCCGCATCGCGCCGCGCGCAGCCACCTTCGTCGAGTCCCTCGCGCCCCGCCGCCATGTCCGCGGAAACACCTTCGACGAGGCCGTCACAGAGCGCGGCGAGGAGAGCTCGCCTGCCTCCGTCAGCGCCCAGCCCGCGCCACGCCCGAGCCTCGCCGACAGCCCGTCCACCCACCCATCGCTGCGACCCAACGCCCCGCTCGTAGGACGCAGCCACGACCGCAGCACCCTCATGCAGTCGGCGCTCGCGGTGGTCTCCAGTGGCAACGCCCGCATCCAGACCATCGAGGCCCAGACCGGCATGGGCAAGAGCCGCCTCGCCCTCTGGCTGCGCGACGAACTCGCCTCCTCCATGGCCTTCCGACACGCCAGCGGGCTCTACCACCGCGAAGGCGAGCGCGGACTCCGCGGACTCCGCGAAGCCTTCGACAACCTCCTCGGCGTCCGCGAACTCCACGACGACCACCTCGCCCGCGAACTCTCGCTCCAGCTCCGCTCCATCGGCCTCCACGAGCACCGCGACCACCTCCGCGTCGCAAGTTTCCTCCGCCCAAGCCACGAGGCCTCCACCAGCCCGCAGGACGACGCAGAGGGCCTCTACGAGCTCCTCCTCCGCATCCTCGAGCGGCGCTCCCTCGCCTCGCCCATCCTCCTCCTCCTCGACGACGCCCAGTTCGCGGGACCCGAGACCTCGGCCTTCCTCGAATACGCCGCCACCGAGCTCACGCAGCGCCCCGCACGCCTCCTCCTCCTCGTCGTCATCCAAATCGACGAACCCCACGAACATGTCGAAGAGCTCCTCGCCCGGCTCTCCCGATTCGATGGCTCCAGCGTCGCACGCCACCGCATGGAGCGCCTCTCCGACGACGAGGCCGGCGAGGTCATCTCCTCGCTCATCAACGCCAGCCCCGACCTCATCGCCGCGCTCGTGCGACGCGCAGACGGCAACCCGCTCCACCTCGTCCAGCTCGTCCGCTACCTCTCCGAGGAGCGCCTCCTCGAGTTCTCTTCGGCAGGCTGGGCCACCCGCCCCGGCGTCGACGTCAACCAGATCCTCCCCCGCGGCATCGCCGACATCGTCGCCATGCGCCTCTCCCGGCTCAGCGGCACCACCGAAGCCGGCGCCCGCGCCCGCGACCTCCTCGACCGATGCGCCATCCTCGGCGCCCGATTCTCCTTCCGCGAGCTCCAGGCCATGCTCGCCCACGAGGAGCGCGAAGACCTCGTCGCAGGGCTCGACACCTACCTCGACCTCCTGCTCGACGAAGAGCTCCTCCGCATGACCGAGACCCGCGAAGACGACCTCTTCGCCTTCCCCAACGGCCTCATCCGCGACGTCGTACTCGACCGCCTCAAGAACCGACGGACCTCGCGCAGCCTCCACCTCCACGCAGCGCTCGCACGCATCGCCATCGCGGGAGAGGGCGCCGACGCCATCGCCGCAGACCTCGTCGAGCACTTCGCACTCGCACGCGAGCGCAGCCTCGAACTACAATACGCCGAGCGCGCCGCCCGCTTCGCCGAGCGCAGCCATCGCCCCAACGACGCACTCGCCTTCTGGGAGCGCACCCTCGGCCTGCTCCTCGAAAACGCCGAGCCAGACGCCGACGCCCGCGCACGCTGCCGTGCCGTCCGCCTCAAGCTCGCCCAACTCAGCCTCGGCTTCGGAAACTACCCCGAGGCCCGCCGCCACTTCGCAGGCGTCCACGTCGACCCCACCGCGCCGCTCGAGGACCGCATCGCGGCCGCCTACGGCGAAGCCGACGTCGTCTGGGTCGAGGGCGACTTCGACTCCGCCGCGAAGCTCTACGCCGAGGGCGTCGACCTCGCCGGCGAGCTGCCCGGCTCACGGCTCAGCGTGAAGGGCCTGCTCGGCCTTGCCCGCATGGACATGCACCGCGGCGACACCGACGCAGCAGAGCGCCGCGCCGAAGAGGCCCGCGCGGCCGCCGACCCCGACACCGCCAACGCCCAGTATGCCGAGGTCCTCTGGCTCATCGCCGACATCGCCCGCGCCAGCGGCGACCTCCCCCGCGCAGAGCAGCTCTTCCACGAAGCGCTCGACCGCTTCCGCGACCTCGAAGACACCCGCGGCATCGCCCAGTGCTACGCCAAGCTGGCCGTCACGGCCCGCATGCAGAACGACCTCGACAACGCCACCCGGCGCTACCACGCCGCACTCGACCTCTACGCCGCGCTCGGCGCCCGCCGCGGCGTCGCCCACCAGCTTAACGGACTCGGCGACGTCGCCCGCTTCCGCAACGACCTCCCGCTCGCCGCCGAGCACTACCAGCGCGCCGTCACCATCTTCGAGTCCATCGGCGTCCCCTTCGACGCCGCCATCGCGCTCACCAACCTCGGCATCGTCGCCCGCGACGCCGGCAAGCTGGCCGAAGCCTCCTCCGCCTTTGCCCGCGCCGTCGCCGTCTCCGAGCGCATCCACTACCCCTACCTCCTCATCGGAGCCAAGGTGAACTGGGCCGCCGCCGAAGCGCTCGCCGGCAACCGTACCAAGGCCGCGACCCTGCTGGACGAGAGCCTCACCGAGCTCGACGCCACCGGCTTCGTCGACCCCGACTACGCGCTCCCGCTCGAACTCATCGGCGCCGCTACCGCCACCGCCGGCGACACCGCCCAGGCCGTGCTCCTCCTCGAACGGGCACGCGATATGTGGGCAGAGCTCAAGCGCGAGACCGACGTCGCCCGCACCCAGCAGCT
>CAIQPA010000057.1 GCA_903873545.1 uncultured delta proteobacterium | reverse complement strand
TCGCGGCCTTGTCCGTCCTGGATTCCGACCAGCCAGCCGGCTCCGTCGTCGCGCCCTCGGATGTCGCCGCCTGCATCAACGAGGAAGCTGGTCGCTCCGGCGGCCTCCAGCGCCTCGCAGGCCAGGTCGACAGCTGCACCTTTGGCGATGGCGCCGAGTCCGAGGCGGAGACCGGCGCGGTGCTTTACGGCGGTTGGAGGGGCCCCATCACGCAGCTCCAGGGCCTGCAGACCGACCTCCGCGAGAGCGGCGGCGACCGCCTCGGCGGAAGGTGGTGATGACTGGCCGCGCATGGGCCAGATCTCTTTGAGCGGGAGCCAGCTCGGGTCGAAGGCCCCCTCGGAGTCGACCCACATACGCTGCGCGAGCTGGAGGAGCCGGAAGAGCGGGTCGGGCAGGGCGACAGGTTTACCGACAGGTGCCCGCCCCAGTCGGCTTACGGCAGCCTCCGGCTCCCACTCCGACGCCTCGGCGCACCAGCCGGTCATGGCCTCAAAGGCGAGGTCGAGCAGCGCCTCTGCGGCTGTGGCGTCGTCGTGTGTGATCGTGACGGAGACGAAGGTGCCCATGAGCGGTCGGGTCGACCGGTGGGTGACCCTGCGCCCTTCGCTCATGCGCCGGGCTGCTCGTTCGCAGCGGGCAGCCGCCAGAGCTCAACGAGCGTCGCGAGCGCCATCCCGCCGAGCGTCAGCAGCAGCCCGATGCCAGAGAGGGGCATGAGCCACCCCGTGCCGGCGACAGAGCGGATGATCCAGGGCGCGGCGATGTGGAGCGCGACGGCAGCTGCACCGCCGAAGACGGCGGCCTGGGTGAGTCGGAGGCCGAAGCCGGCGAGCGCGAAGAGATGGGCAATGGTGAGCCAGATGAGAGGCATCACAAAGAGGTGGCCGTGCGTGAGCTCGATGAGCCTGCGCTGGTTCATGGGTTCGACGGTTGTGACAGCGAGTTCGGGCGGCAGGTCAAAGACGATTTCGCCCTCTGCGGCAGGCGCGGCAGGTGCGGCGGCGGCGGGGAGTGTGCCACCGGCGTAGTAGCGTTCCGCGGCCGCAGGATCGAGCGTGGGGCCATCGCTGTAGAGGAGCGAAGCGACCGCAAGGCCGGCGAGGATGAAGAGCAGGAAGACAGAGTGCAGCGCGCGCGCCGTCGCATCGAGTGTGCGGAGCTGGCCCCGCCGTTTGCGGAAGTCGCGCATGGTTACTTCGCTGCGGTGAGGAGGGCGGTCGGACGCTGTCGGAGGAGGAGCGCGACCACGGCCGCCGTCTCTTCTGCGCCGCGCGTGACGGCGTGCGAGGAGATGGTCGCGCCGGAAATCGCAGCGATGTCTCGGCCCGGGAGCATGGGCGATGCCGAGGTCTTGCCGTTGAACTGGCTCAGGAAGCGCTGCTCGCGCACCTCGCTGCCATAGGCCTCGCGGTAGCGCATGACCTCCATGCGGGAGATGGCCCCCGCGGGCGTGAAGCGGGTCGCATAGGTGATCGGCTCATGCATGCCGCGTACTTCATCGACCACGGCGTAGCCCGTTACCTGACCTGCCTTCGTCGCAACGAAGATGGTCCAGTCGCCGCGCACCGTGCGTCCGATCGTCTTCGTGAGTGCAGCCCGTTCCTGCTGTGAGAGGGCGACCTTGGCGAACGAGACCCTGTCGGCCCCCGGAAAGAAGGAGGTGAGGAGGGCAGGCAACTCCCAGTAGACCGTTGCGGCGGAGGCTTCGGAGAGGGTCAGCAGCGTGGCGAGGCCGCTGATGGTTGCAGCAGACACGGGCGACGTCGCGAGCGTGAGCGCGATGAGCGTCTTGGAGACCAATGCTGGCGGGTGGAAGGATGCCATGGGAGGCTCCTAGTGATAATGGTTTTCAAAATCAACCTTGACGGAGGGTGTTTTGATGATAATGACAATCGTTATCAGAAACGGCGTAGACAGTCGCCACATCGCCCGAGGTCCCATGCGTCTCTCTCTCATCCCCGCGACTCTGCTCCTCTCCGCGGTGCCCCTCGTTGCTCCCGCCGCCGCGCAGGAACTCATCCTGCCGCCCGCCGAGCCGGCCGCCGAACCGACGTCGACGTCCTCCCTCGGAGGCTACGGTGAACTCCACCTCTCGAGCGCCGCGGACGGCGACGGAGGAAGGGCAGGCGAGGTCGACTTCCACCGCTTCGTTCTCTTCTTCGGCCACCAGTACGATGAGAACTTCCGGTTCTACTCCGAGCTCGAAACGGAGCACGCCCTCGCCGGCGAAGGTCAGCCCGGCGAGATCGAGCTCGAACAGGCCTTCATTGAGTATGGCGGCCAGGCGCTCCCATTCCGGGTCCGCGCAGGACTCGTCCTCGTTCCCTTTGGCCACCTGAACAACATCCACGAACCTACCGCTTTCCACGGCGTGGAGCGCCCCAAGGTCGATAGCGTCATCATTCCTACGACCTGGCGCGAGGCGGGGCTCGGCGTGGTTGGCACGGTCGGAAGCACCATGGGCTATGAGGCCTACCTCATCTCCGGCCTCACCGCGGCCGCGTTCACCGCAGGCAAGGGGCTGCGCGGCGGGCGGACGGGCGTAGCGGAGGCCTACGCCGGCGCACCTGCCTTTGTGGCAAGGCTGCACGCCCAGCCGGTGATGGGGCTCGAGGTTGCGCTGTCGGGCTACTACGGCGACGCGGGTGCGAACCACCCGACGAAGAAGCTCGAAGTCGGTGTCACCGGCGGCGCCTTCGACCTTCGCTACAAGGCCAACGCCATCGAGGCGCGAGCGGAGGTCGCGGCCTTCTCGCTCAGCGGCTCCGAGGCGCTGGCAACGCCAGACGCGGTCGGCTCGCTGATCACGGGCGGCTACCTTGAACTGGGCGTGGACCTGTTCGAACTCGCGGGGCGGAGCCAAGAACTCGTCCCCTTCGTTCGCTACGAGCAGTACGACACCACCGCAGAAGTCGCGGACGGCGTCGCCAATCCGGAGACCGCGGGGACCGACCTCGTCTTCGGCCTCACCTGGCGCCCCATCCCGCAGATTGCCTTCAAGCTCGATCACATCGTTCGCACAGCCGAGGCCGGCAGCGAGGAGCAGGTAACCAGCGCTGGGCTCGGCTACATGTTCTAAAAGCGCCGAAGTTTGCGCAGCCCCGCTTGCGCCGCTGCTCCGCGCCTGCGACAAAGTTCAGTTCTGGCAGGAGGATTGCATGGCCGTGACTTCAAAACTGCGCATCGCGAGCCTCTTGCTGTTGCTCACGGGCTGCACGGCCGCAGGCGTTTCCTCGGTGGAGACGCCGGAGCGGAGCGATGGCGGTAGGCCCTCCACAGGCGACACAGCGACGGGTGGCGAAACCCCCGAAGATGCGTCACCAGACGGGAGCGCCTCAGAGGCCGACACCGCGCCGGATGGGTCAGATGCTGCCGATGTGGAAAGCCCCGACACGGGGAGCGGAGGCGACACGACCGAAGATGCGGCGGCGGATGCCTCTGATGGCTCGGCAGACGGCCCGGTCATCTGCGCGACCACCACGGCGCCGGCCGTTCCTGCGGTGCTGCCCGCCGACATCATCTGGGTCGTCGACAACTCCTTGAGCATGCAGGAGGAGGTCACGGCGGTCTCTGCCAACCTCAACCGCTTCGCTACCTTCATCATCGGCTCCGGCATCGACGCGCAGGTGGTGATGGTCTCCAACGACGATCCGACCGTCGGCGACGGCAAGTACCATGTCTGCGTGCCGCCTCCGCTGTCGGCCACCGCTGCAGGCGTCTGCCCGCTTGGCCGCGACGTTGACGGCGAGCGCTACTACCACGAGCGGGTGACCATCGAGGGTGTCTCGTCGAGCAACACCCGGACGAACGCGCTCACCGCCATCGTCGACGGCTATGCGAACTACCGGAGCAGGCTTCGCCCGGGCGCCACCACCCACATCGTCGTGGTCTCCGACGACGACTCGGCCATCACCGCGGCCGACTTCGACGCACAGATCGAGGCGCTCTCGCCCGGCTTCCTGCGGCGCCCGATCGTGCACAGTATCGTGACGCGAGACGCAACGGAGCTCGAGAGTAACATGGATGGCTGCGTCGTTGCGGGCTGCCCCTGCGGCTACCGTGTTGGCACCGAGTATCTGGGCCTGAGTGCCGCGACGGGCGGCATCGTGCAGAGCATCTGTGCGGCAGATTGGGGGCCCGTCTCCGACGCCATCGCCGCGGCTGTCGTGGAGACCACCTCGGTGCCCTGCAGCTACGCCATTCCCTCCCCCGGCGGCGGCCTGTCGGTGAACCCCGAACAGGTCAATGTCTACGCTGCCGCGTTGGGTGAGCGGACCCTCATCCCCAATGTCGCCAACGCGACGGCCTGCGGCGTTGAGCCGGGCTGGTACTACGACAACCCCGCCGACCCGCGGACGCTCGAGCTTTGCGGCGCCTCCTGTGTGAGCGTCACGGGCTCGGTCGAGATCGACTTCGGCTGCGATACGGTCAAGCGGTAGGACTCATCCGCCGCACAATGGCGATGACGCGGTCGCGGTCATCCGCGCTCATGTTGGAGCCGCTCGGCAGGCAGAGGCCGAGTGCGAAGAGCCGCTCACTGACCTCGCCGCCCACCATCCGCGCATCCCGAAAGACCGGCTGGAGATGCATGGGCTTCCAGACGGGCCGAGCCTCGATGTTGTCTTCTGCGAGCGCGAGCCGGACCGCCTCTCGGTCGCACCCGAAGCGGGCGGGATCGAGCGTGAGGCAGGTGAGCCAGCGGTTGGAGAAGGTACCCTCCGCCTGGGGCATGAAGTCGACTCCTGGGAGTTCCCCAAGCGCGAGCCGGTAGGCGTCGAAGTTGGCTCGCCTCGCAGCAACGCGGTCGCCCAGCACCCGGAGCTGCGCTCGCCCGATGGCGGCGCATACGTTGCTCATGCGGTAGTTGTAGCCAATCTGGCTGTGCTCGTAGTGAGGGGCAGGGTCGCGGGCCTGGGTCGCAAGAAAGCGGGCCTTCGCGATGGCCTCTCCGTCGTTGGAGAGCAGCGCGCCGCCCCCCGAGGTGGTGATGATCTTGTTGCCGTTGAAGGAGAGGATGGAGAAGTCGCCGAAGGAGCCGCAGGGTCGACCGGCGGAGGAGGCGCCGAGCGCTTCGGCAGCATCTTCGATGAGGGGGACGCCATGGGCGCGGCAGGCGTCGGCGATGCGGTCGAGTTGAGCCGGCTGTCCGTAGAGGTCGACGGCGATGACTGCCTTTGGCAGTTTGCCGCGCCGCGCGGCTGCTGCGAGGGCGTCGGCGAGCAGGTCGGGGTCGAGGTTCCAGGTGGTCGCTTCGGAGTCGAAGAAGACGGGCGTCGCGCCGAGGTAGGCGATGGGGTTTGCGGTCGCAGCAAAGGTGAGGCTGGCGCAATAGACCTCGTCGCCCGGCCCGACGCCGCAGAGGATGAGAGCGAGGTGGAGCGCGGCGGTTCCGGAGGAGAGGAGGGCGCAGTGCTCGCGCGCGGTTTGGGCGGCGAGCTCCGCTTCGAAGGCGTCCACGTGGGGGCCGAGCGGTGCGATCCAGTTCTCGGCAAAGGCCTCGTGGATGAGCGGGAGTTCGCCCCCCGACATGTGGGGCGAGGAGAGGTAGAGGCGGGGCTGCATGATGACACCGTGGGGCGCAGAGGAGCGACCTGAGAGGTTACGGGAGGTTCGGTGGTGAATCCGTTAGGTTGGCAGCGGTGCTGCCCATGAACTCAGGCATCGTGGCGTGGCCGGTCGCGGCGACACCGTCGCGGCGCACAACCTTGATGGCGGTGCGTGCCAGAATCTTGAGGTCGAGCGCCAGTCCGACGTTGTCGACATACCAGACGTCGAAGGCGAACTTCTGCTCCCAGGAGAGGGCGTTTCGGCCGTTGACTTGGCTCCAGCCGGTGATGCCCGGGGGGACCTCGTGACGCCGCGCCTGCTCTGGCGTGTACCTGTCGAGATAGCGGACGAGGAGCGGTCTCGGCCCGACGAGGCTCATGTCGCCGCGGAGCACGTTCCAGAGCTGGGGCAGTTCATCGAGGCTGAGGCCGCGGACGACCTTGCCGACGCGGGTGAGGCGGGCCTCGTCGGGGAGCAGGGCGCCGGCGCTGTCGCGTTCGTTGGACATCGTGCGGAACTTGGCGATCTCGAAGGGTCGTCCGCCGAGGCCGGGGCGGGTCTGGCGGAAGAGGATGGGCCGGCCGACGCTCACTGCGGTTGCAACGGCGACGACCGCCACGACCGGCGCCGCCACGACCGCGACGGGCAGGGCGATGGCGAGGTCGAGGAGCCGCTTTCCGCGGCGATGATAGAGGGTCGACGGCATCTGTTCAGCCTCTCGAAGAGCCTTGCAGATGATGGTCGCCTGACCCTCGTCGCGCAAGGGTTGCGCAGCCTGCTTGCCATTTTGCCGGAGCGGTGTGAAGGCGGTCGCTGTTGGAAGCGGAGGGTGTTGCATGGGTCGGATTCGCGGAGCGTTGGTCAGGATCGCGCGTAGTTGGGGCCACATCGAGGGTGCGATGCATCGGCTCCTGCGGCTCGTCCGTCGGCGTGCGGGTCGTGTGCAGCGCGAGGTGGAGGCCGAGGCGCGCCTCGCCGAGGCCGAGGTGCGTCAGGTGGGCGCACGGCTGCTGGAGCCCTTCGAGGGGCTGACGCTTTTCGATGCGGTGCTGGGGATCGCGCCCATCTCGACCCAGTATTACGGTCACGGGGCCTTCATGGGTGCTGCTCCGGCGCTGCTCGCAGACGCGAAGTGGCGCAGGATTCTTGCGGTGCTGATGCCCGATGTCTTCGCCGATGTGCGAAAGGCGCTCGATGGGGGCGACCCGATGCCGACGGTCATCGCGATGCTTGAGAACAACCCGGTGATGGCGGCGTTCGGAAGTCTTCAGGCGCACGCGGTTTCGGGCGACGAAGAGTCGGAGCACCACCTCGCGGGCATGGAGTGGGACCTCTTCGTCGACCAAGATCAGATCGAGGCGTGGGAGGCGGCCGAGACCGAGGCAGCGCGTCTGCGCTGTATGGTTGTCGCGGTCGATACCTCGCTCATCGCGCACGCGCGGAGCACCGATACGGTGCAGGAGAGCATGGGCATCTGCCAGTACCGCGATGTGCGGCGGACTCCGAAGTCTGGGCTTGGTGGCGTGGAGCTGCCGGTCTGGATCGACCTGTATGCAAGAGCGCTGGAGCTTGGCTTTGCCGCCGACACGGAGGCTGCGTTGGCGGGCATGGAGGCCGAGCCGCGGCTCGACGCAGACGAGGCCTGTGAGCTGCATGTGTTCGTGGAGCGGTTCGCGATGGAGCGTGCGCTTGCGCTCCACGCACGGGCGGCGCGGGGCCGGTTGTTCTCGGTTGTTCTCGACATCAAGTCGCTGCGCACCACGCCAGCCTTCCTGCGGGGATTCATCGCGGAGATGAACCAGCGCGGGTTGCACGTATCGGGCGTGGGGTCGTTCCTTCGGGCAGAGCTGGAGGGTGTGTCGCGGCAGCCGCAGACCGTCTTGGGCGAGGTGCTCGAGGGGCCGCGAGAGATTCAGTTCTTTCACTACGCGGGCGACCTGCAGCTCGCGTGTGACAGCGAGCAAATCCTCTACGGTCAGTCGGTGATGTTCAACGGAGCGAGCCTGCTCGATGTGGTGTCTGCCGCAGATGGCAGCGCCACCTACAGCGCGAACTACGAGGTGCTCGACGACCTCGAACGCTACCGGTCGCGCCATGGCCTGACGATTGGCTTCTATGTGCAAGAGCCCGACTGCGATGCCGAGGCGGCGTCACTGCTGTCGGACATCGCCACGGCGCGGTCGGAGACCTTTGCGCTGGGCTTTGCCTGGGGAGGGCTCCGCGACGGCGCCAACCTCCCGAGGTCTGAGGCGCCGCGGCTCGGCCTGGGTAGCCAGCGGTTGCTGGAGGTGGTGGGCCGGGCGCGGCGTTGGTGTCTGGTGTCGTTGTCGGAGCCGCCCGTTGGTGACGGCAGGCCTGACTAGGCGGCCCGTCCGCGCTGACTCCCGGGCACCTTGTAGCCCGTCTTGATCACATTGTTGCGTCGTCCGATAAGGATGAGGGTGAGGCCCCGCAGCGACGAGATATCGAAACCATCGCGGGCAGCAGCGGCAATGCTGTCGTCTGTCACCATGCGGTGTGTCGCCTCGGCCTGCCATGTGTCGTCCCCATAGTGGAGACAGGCGATCGTCTTGCTCATCCGGATGGCGCGCTGCTTGGAGCGCTCACGCTCGAAGTGCGGGTGCATGTAGTAGTTGTGGCTCTGACTGCTGGGGAGCGCCGACCAGTCATCACCGAGTGCGACAACCTCGAAGTCGGCCTCAAACTCGTTGTAGCTCCGGAGCGCAGGGCGCTGCCCATGCCTCTTTGCGGCCGCACCTCGCGCTGGCTGACCCGCGTTGCCTTTGCCTCTCCGATGGCTGCGCCGTGTGGTGTCGTGCTCCGCTTCGCGGCGGGCATCGGCGTAGGAAAGAAAATCGAGGAAATCAGTCGTGACCTTCATGAGATAACTCCTTTCAAATGCGGCCCCGAGATGGAGATGGGACCTGGATAGGGACGGCGAGGACGATGGTGATGAGGGGCTATTCACGGCCAAGCCCCCCGGCCGTTTCGTGAGTCCCCCATTGTAGTCGCAGCCCCGATATCGTCCAGCAGAGGGGTGGAAGGAATTGTCCATGCGGCGCGCGAAGGCCCGCGTCGCGGCAGATGCCATAGAATGGCCAAAGTTTGTCGCGGTTCACCAAAGTCCGTAGGGTGGGGTGGCATTTTTGGGGTAGCCCATGGGTCTGTTGCAGGGTTGTCGGATGCGTCAAAGATCATGGTGCGGCCTCCTTTCGGCGGTCGGGTTGCTGTTTGCTGGCTGCGAAGTGGAGCAGCCGCTCGACCTCGATGTGTTGGCGGCCGACAGTTATCTGGTCGGCTGTGAAAGTATCCGCGGGAGCGCGCTGTTCGAGGAGCAGGAGCGCAGCTGCGATGGCATCGACAACGACTGCGATGGGCTCGTGGACCAGCTGCTGCCGAGCGAGGCAAACTGCGACACGGGGGCGCTGGGGGCCTGCGCGGTGGGCCGTCGGAGCTGTGCCGCGGCGGGCGATGTCTGCGTTGCGCCCGCGCCCGGACTCGAGCGGCTGGATGGCATCGACAATGACTGCGATGGCGCCGTGGATGAGGGGATCTCGCAGGTGGCATCAACGAGTCGGGTGAAGGTCTGGGTGCCGCCGGCGCTGTGGGACGATGGGCTCGACGAGGCGGTATCTTCGGTCTCGGAGGCGCTGGACCAGTCTGGGCTTGCCTACGATGTTTCTGCGCGCGGCGAGGATGACCTCACGGCTGCATCGCTCTCTGGTTTCGCTGTGGTCGTGGTGCCTGGCTATGTCTCTGCAGCTGCGGTTTCGCCGGCGTCGCTTGCCGCGCTGACGGAGTGGGTTGCAGGCGGAGGCCGGCTCGTGCTGACCCGGCTGGTTGGCGAAGGCGGTGCGGAGGACCGTGCCATGTTCCGCTTGGCTGGTGTGACGTCGGCGACGCTCAAGACGACGGGCAGCGCGGTGGTGCTGCAGCAGGACAGTAGTTTTGACCGGTTGGAGAGCTACGAGGAGCGTCGGGTTCCGCTGGCAACGAGCGAGCCACTCGACCTCTACACCTATGGGCTCGAGGCTGGGTCGGGAGCGGTCTCCCTCGCGCGTCTTTTTGCACCGTCGGGGGCGGACGATGGTGCCGCGATTGTCGCTCATCCTGTTGGGGCGGGGCGGGTTTTCACGCTGGGGTATGACCTGCTCGATGTGCCGTCGGTACGCTGCTACGTGAACTGCTTCGACCCCGGTCGAGACCGGATGGTGGTCTGGCTCCGCTCACTGATGGATGAGGCCACGAGCGGACACGCGGTCTACAAGCATACCGTGCCCGGCCTGGAGCCTTCGGTGATGATCGCATCACACGACGTGGATGCGCCTGATTCGCACAATGACGGTGTGGTGTGGGGTCGCGCAGGTGCCCTCCAGATGCTCGATATGGAGATGGAGGAGGGGGCGCCGGCGTCGTGGTTCATCCAGACCGACTACAAGCGCGGCTTCTTCAATGCGACGACCATCGGCACGATCGCCGCGGCGGGGATGACAAGCATGGGCGGCCACAGCAATCTCCACCTCCCGTGGGAGGAGATGCAGTTGGGCGACTGCTCGGTGGTGCAGTCGAACTACGACATCGACGCCCCGACGGTCTGCGGCGAGATCGATGTGAACCTGGCGCTGGTGCGGCAGGCGGCGCCGCAGGCGACGGGCGACATCTGGCGGTCGCCGCTGCTGTCGCTGAGCCCCTTTCAGTATCCCGTTCTGGCGGCACAGGGGGTGAAGTATGACAGCACGCTCGCGCTGGGGGATGTGAAGGGGAACTTCCCGATCATCGGTGAGCGGAGCGGCCGTTTCGCCTCGCTTTTTCAGGGCGCGCGCATCGTGACGATCCCGGTTCAGGCCGAGGATGGTATGGGCTTCTTTGATGCCAGCGGCGTGCAGCGGCGGGTGGAGATTCAGCGGACGACCTTCCGTCGGATGCTGCTGGGCTGGACAACGCTGCTTGAGGAGAACACCGCGAACGGGGCACCGACAATGTTGCTCGTGCATCCGTCGTGGGGGCAGGGCGTTGGCCCCGAGAATCTGCCGGTGAAGATCGACTCGGTTCGGCAGATGATTCGGCGTGCCAAGGCGCTCGGCGTGCGGCTGTCGACGATGAACGAACTGGGAGACTTCTGGCGCGGTCGCGACGGTGTTGCGATGCAGGCCGAGTACAGGCCTGAGACGGGGTATCGGGTTGAATTGGCGGTTGGCGAAGAGGCTGCTCTGAACTTCTCGTTGGCCTTCAGCGAGAGCGTTGGAGAGGCGCAGTGCGAGAGTGCGGAGGGCGCCTGTCCGCCGATGCGGAAGGCGGGTTCGAGGCTGGTCTTCGAAGGCTCGCTGGAGCCGCGTCGCTCCTATCTTGTCACGGTTCGTCCGGGGGTGTCGCCGTGAGCTGGTTCGTGCGTTGCTTGGTCTTTGGGATGCTTGCAGCCTGTGGCAGTTCGACCTCGCTCGAACTGACGGAGGGGGAGCAGGGGTCGGGCTCCGGCGCAGGTTCTGCTGAGGTCGCGGCGGGGTACTCTCGACCTGCGACGCCGGCCGATTTGCCGGAAGGCTTCCCCTTCGCCCCGCCGGTTGGACCCGACGAGGTTGGGGGTTCGGGTGAGGCAACGGCTCCGCGGTCGCTCTGCGACGCCGGCATCCCGGCGGCGTGGGAGCCACGCTGCGGTGCGGCGCTGTGTGAGCGCTGTGAGTCGGATGGCGCATGTGGTGCAGGGCTGGTCTGCCGCTCGGGCGCCTGCCTGCCTGCAACGCTGCCCGAAGCGACCTTGGAGCTACTGCCGGAGCGTGCTGCACAGCTCTTCGGTGCGCCGGCACGACTGGCGAGTTTCTGGGCGGAGATGGTCCGTGACGGGGAGAGCGCGCGGCGCTTCTTCGCGGTGCGCCGCGAGACGGCGACCGATACAAAGCTCTCGTTCGACGTCTACCGGCAGCAGCTGTCGGAGACGGGTGAAGTGTTGCCCGAAGGGTCTGGCGAATTGGTGCTCGATGAGCGCTGGGTTGGCGGATTTGCCGACGGCTCATTGCTCCGCGAGGCGCTGTCGCAGCAGGCGGTGGCGGTGTTGACGGGGCAGCCCGTGGGAACTGGCGAGCACTGGTTGGTGACGGTCAACGGGCAGACCTACGGGCCGATGTTCATCTTTCGCGAGGCGGACGATGCGGCGCTGGAGGCAGCTGGGCGTTCTGCCGATGCGCTTCGGTTCGTTGCAGAGGGGTCGGGAGAGATTTTTGCTTCTGGCGGAGGCGCGCTCGTTCCGTTGCCGGATGGCCGCTACGCAGAGGCCTTCGTGGAGGAGTCTTCGTCGGCCGATGACTTCGCGCCGCTGGCCTCTTTGGTGGAAGGGGCCGTAGCGGTCGATGCTGCCGCGCAGGCAGGTGGGTCGGGCGCGGGCGCCTGCGCGGTCCGGCGGGTTCTGGATGTGAACGGATACCTCGATGGTCTGGCGGCGCTGGTGCTGCTGGGTGACGGCGGCCACGCCCGCGCCAACTACCGGCTGAGCCTGCAGCCAGGCGCGGGGAGCGGCCGACGCTGGGAGGTCTGGTATGACAACTTCGGTCTGTCGTTCGGCTGCCTTTGGAACGAGGCGGACAACAACGCGCTGTGCGGTGGGATGGATGCGTCCCTGACCGCCTACTCTGGTGTGTTTGAGGGGGATGCGAGCGCGGCCGCCTACCCCGTGACGCAGTACTTCAACCTGCTGACAGATGTGGTGCTTCGCGACCCGGAGTTGGAGCGCGCGTTTGGCGTACGCATCTGCGACATGCTGGATTCTGCCTACTGGTCGGAGGCGCTGCCGCGGCAGATTGCAGGGCTCGGCGCGCTGCTTGAGCCGTCGGCCTCGGTCGACCCGCGCGATCGGCTGGAGGGCGCGGATGCCTTTGGTGCCGAGGTGGACGCGCTGCTCGCCTACCATGCCGACCGGACGCGCCTGCTTCGGAGCCAGTTTCTCTGCTTTTAGCGGGTGAATGTGAGATGACGCAGCGCGGTTTTTGTTCGCACTCAGGTCCGAATTGCACTACCGCAACTGGGTGAGAAAACATCGCGCGCGAGGTCAGGTCATGAACGGAATCGGTTGGAAGTCTTCATCAAGGTCGATGTCGTTCGCACGCATCGCGTTGCTCGCCGGGTGTGGAACTGAGCCTGCCGGCGAGTCGGGCTCCGATGGCAACCTGGTCGCCGATACTTCGGGGAGCGGCTCGGTCGACACCTCGGGCAGCGGTTCTGTCGACACGGGGCTGAACGACACCAGCACGGTCGCGGATACGGCCGAAGACACCCTTGCCGATACCGCGGTGGAGGATGTCGCGCCGGACGCAGAATCCGACACCGTCGCCGATACGGTCACGGATGCCACGGACGACACGACGACGACGCTTGGCGAACTGCCGTGCGAGGTCGCGACCATCTTGGAGGCGAACTGCCAAGGTTGCCACGGCGCGGTACCTGTCTATGGCGCGGCCTTTTCGATGCTGACGATGGCAGACCTTCTCTCGCCCTCGTTCACCGACCCTTCGCGGTCGGTGGCAGAGCTGATGGTGGAGCGGATTGTTGATGTTCGCGCGCCGATGCCCCCCGCGCCGCAGCCGATGCTGTCGGCCTCGGAGATTGCGACGCTGACCGCCTGGGTGAACGGTGGTTCGCCGGCAGGTGACGCCTGTCTTCCCCCGGACACCGACACGGGGAGCGATGCTGGCACAGACGCGACGGACACGACGGTCGAGCCGGACACGACGGTTGACCCCGATGTTGCGGATACGACGCCTGAGCCGGATACGACGGTGGAGCCCGATACGACGCCTGAGCCGGTCTGCGAGTGGGAGGTCGACTTCCTTGCGAACCAGGGTCTTGGCGAGGGCGACGCGACGCCCTTCACTGTGCCGATGGACGCAAATCACTACGAGTGTTTCTACTTCCGCCCCACCTGGACAGGGACGGCGCAGGGCCTGAAGTTCTCTGCGCTCATCGACGACGAACGGGTGGTGCACCACTGGCTGCTCTATGCAGAGGTTGGTTCGGGTACGCCGGGCACGCGGCAGGGCTGCAGCGGCTCTCACGGCGACGCCACGCTCATCGCTGGCTGGGCGCCGGGTGGTGACGACTGGGTGATGCCGCCGGGCGTGGGCATGGAGCTGCCGACCGACACCACCTACTTCGTGGAGATTCACTACGCGAACCCGCGGAACCTCGTGACCACCGATCGCTCGGGCGTGCGTGTCTGCGGCACCAACACGCTGCAGGAGCATGCGGCGGCGACCCACTGGCTTGGCTCGGAGCTCATCGGCTTCCTTGGCGCCGGACCCCATCAGGTGACCGGTACCTGTCGTCCGACGCTGACGGAGCCCGCGCACATCATCAAGTCGTGGCCCCACATGCATCGCTACGGCACCAGCATGTTCTCGGAGATTGTGCGTGCAGGAGGCACGCGCGAGACGCTCCTCGATGTGCCATTCAGCTTCGATAACCAGATCTCGCACGACACGCCGTTCATTATCAATCCGGGCGACTCCATCCGCACGACCTGCAGGTACACGACCGACACATTCCTGACGACCTTCGGCTCCAACACCGAGGATGAGATGTGCTACAACTTTGTGGTGGCGTGGCCGGCAGGTGCCTTCGACACGGGCGGCGGCATCCGCGGCGGAAGCGAAAACTTCTGCCTGCAGTAGTCGTGCTGCGTCGGACGGCCAGCTGGTCGCTCGGCCTGCTCGCTTTTGCTGCGCTGCAGGGGGCCGAGGCACACGAGCCTCCCGTCGTGACAGGCATGGTGGCTGGCCCTGACGATGCTGTGGTGCTGCGCACCACGCGGGGTTTGGTGGTCGGAGACCTGCGCGGCGGCCCCTTCTCGCTGCAGTGTCTGGAGCTCTCGGAGTTTCTGCCCGCGGAGACGCCGTCGCTGACGTTTTTCGGGTCGACGCTGTTCGTGTCGGGTGTCGAAGGGCTCGTCTCGATGACGGCGAAGGGCTGTGGCTTGGAGCGGCCGGCGCAGTTCGAGGGAGTTCCGATGACCGACGTGCACCAGCGCGCCGATGGAACGCTGCTGTTGCTGACAACGGGCGCCGGCATGGTGAACGACGCTTGGACGAGTCGTGATGGTGTGCTTTGGTCTGCGCGAGGTTTGGTCCTCGAACAGGCGCTCTACTCGACGCTTCGTCCGTTCGGTAGGCGGGAGGTCGCGGCGGGTGTTCGCATCGACGTTGCGGCAGGCCGGCCCGTGCATTTTGTGCGTGAGATTTCGGGCAGGGAGGTGGTGCAGGAGTTGCCCATCGAGCTCGGAACTGAGGGCTACCGGTTGCACATGCTCGATGTTCGCGACGGAGCCGACCCGGAGGCGCTCGTGCTGGTGGATAAGTACCGCGAGAGTGCTACGCCCGACCGGGTGCTCCGCTACCGAGCCGGCGTTCTGGAGGAGGTCATCTCGGCGTTTGAGATCGTAGATGCGCGCTACGGTCCGGACGGAACCATCTATGCAGCGTCGGCTTCGGGGCTGCTGCGGTGGCGGGAGGGCGGCAACGCAGAGGTTGTGGGCGACGGTCGCCGCGCGACCATGGTGGCGGTCGCGGCGGGGTCGGTCTTTACCGCGACCGAGTACTACATCGACGGCTGCGCGCTCTGCCGCGTGGAGGGCGACGCGTTGGTTCCGCTGCTTCGGTTTGGCGACATCGCCGGGCCAACTGTCTGCCGCGAAGCACCCGGCGTTTGCGACGCGGACTGGTCCGATTGGCGGCTCGAAGTAGAACCCGCGGAGGCCGGCTCGGGGAGCGGCGCGGAGGGTTCGGCGGCACCTTCCACGGTCTCGTCACGGAAGGGAGAAGGCTGTGCAGCTGCTGCTGCATCGGTGTGCGCCTGGGAGGGTGCAGGTCTGCTGCTGCTGGCCTTGGCTTGGCGAAGGAGAGCGCGATGAGGGGCAGTTTGCGTCTGGTTGTGCTGATCTCGGTGGTTGCCTCATGGTCATGTGCCCCGGAGCGCGGGCCGGTCGCGTCGCTGGATGCGGGCGTAGACGCTTCGGGTTCCGCCGAAGGGTCGGGCTCCGGCGAAGGGTCAGAACCTCCGGCACCTCCCTATCCAGACGAGCCCGCGGAGGACCTGCGCGGCGTGGTGATGACAGACAGGCTCGGCGATGCTCCCGTCTGTGCCGACCCTGCTGCCTGCACCGCGGACTACGAGGCATTTCGCGTTCGCGCTTCTGCCTACGCGCGGCCGATCGACCTCGCGCAGGTCCCGATTGCGTTGCGCCGTATCGATGCCGGCTCGGTCGCCCAGGTGGAGCCGCGGCTCTCGCCCTCCGCCCTCCGCGAGACCGTGCTCGACGGGCTGGGCATCGGCTTCCTGATGCCGGGGCTTGATGCTCGGACACTCGAGGTGGGAGTGCTCTCGCGGACGGACCGCGGCGCCTATGTGGAGATGGAGGTTGAACTCCGAGACCCCTGGGTTGACTCGTTCGGGGCCATCCTGCTGGTGCCGGCTGCACCCAATGGCGCCGCGCTGCTGGCGGTGCATGGACACGGCGACACGGCCGCCATCTACCGCGACGACTACCGAGGCGCGGACCATGCCGCGCGTGGCTACGTGACGCTCATGCTCGACATGCGTGCCATGGGCTCGGGGCCGGCGGCGATCACGGAGCATGTCGTCGCGCGAAGCCTGATGTCCGACGGCTTCTCGCTCATGGGGATGCGCGTCTACGAGAGCCTGCTTGGTCTCAAGTTCCTGCGCTCGCTGGCAGAGGTCGAGGCGGGGCGAGTGGCGCTTATCGGTCACTCCGGCGGCAGCAGCACAGGCAACCTCACCGTTCGCGTGGAGCCGCGGATCGCGGGCTACATCTCCGACCATCAAGTGGACTACGCGGAGTGGGTAGCAGGGGTGAATGTCTATCACTGCGAGACGGTGGCCGCGCTCTATCCCTTCTCGACACAGATCAACGACCCTGCAGACAGCCCCGTGCCCACGCTGAAGGTGCCCTACAAGTACACCAACGGCATGCAGGAGCTGTTCGACTTCCTCGACGCGCGGACGGCCCGCTAGCGAGACGCCTGTGTTATCGGGCGGTGCCGTCGAAGTAGCTGGTGGCGAGATCGTAGGCGCCGATGCCTGCCTCACTTCCCGTCTTGCGGCCGATGCTGTCGTCGGGCCAGATGTGGATGCCGCCCCAGATGCGCGACTGGCCCGCCTGATCGGCGGCGTCGTAGTAGGTGGCCCACTGGAGGCGGACATCCTCGGAGGGGCCATCCTCGAAGACGAGGTAGTCTTTCGCCGGAGCCACGAACTCGCCGAATCCGCCGGGGAAGTAGGGAGAGCCCGTGATCGCGGTGAGCACCTCTGCGGAGGCGCGGCTGAAGGTGCTGTGGCCTGACGACATGCCGGGGAAGGCGGGGGTGACAAAGGTGCGGCGCTGGTAGGGGGTCCAGTCCTTCGCGCGCACCCAGCCGACGCCGCTGGTCTCGTTCTTGCGGTCGCCGGGCTCGCCGAGCCAGGTCTTGACGGCGACCTCGCCCTGCCACCAGCGGAGGTGGTGGTGGCGCTGGCCTAGGGCGGAGGATTCGGCCGTGATGAGTTCGCTCACGCCGAGCTCGAGCGGCAGTCCGAGCGCGTTGAAGGAGGGGCCGGCGGGGTCGGACGATTGGCCCTGCATGGCCATGTAGCGGACAAGGGTGATGGGGCGCGGTCCGAGGTAGGCACGCTTGAGGCCCCAGGAGTTGATGGCGGCATCGTGAACTGCGCCGCCGAGCGCGAAGTAGAGGTGGGCGTCCCAGGCGAGCCGGTCCATGGGGGCGCCGGTGCCGCCCAGGCGGTAGTCGGTGAGCTGGTCGGAGACCTTGTTGGCGAGCACGAACCAGTGGCCCGGCGGTGTCTCGGACTTGGGGCCGTCGGCCCAGAACTCGGCGAGGACGCGGAAGAAGTCGCCGGTCTTCTCGGGGTTGGGTGCGTAGGGCTGCCCGGAGATGGGGTTCAGGGGGTGACCGCTGCCGTCGTTTTCGCCGAGGCTGTTGTTGCCGTAGGCGCCGGGTGAGAAGTCGCGCACTTCGGGCTCGTCGGAGGAGAGCTTGGCGTGGGTGCGGAGCAGGCCGAGCACCCACTCCTTCATGCGGGGGTCGTCGATGGTGGGCTGGATGGTGCTGTCGAGGTGGACGCCGCGCTCGTCGGGCTCGCCCAGCGCGAAGGAGGTGATGAAGCCCCAGTTGGAGCCGATATAGGACTGGCGGCCTTCGACGATGATGCCGTTCTGGGTCTCGCCCTCGGCCAGGTTGAGCTCCTGCCAGAGGTTGGGGGACTGGCAGATGGTGCCGGCGCGGTCGACCGTAAGCGGGGCGTTCGCGGGGGCGTAGCCAGTGATGTCTGCGTAGCCGGCGGCCTCGTTGGCGCCGTCGTCGGCGAAGGTGTCGATGATCGCTGCTCCGACGCGGTTTCCGAGCGCTGCGGGGGTGTCGCCGGTGGTGGAGGTGTCGTTCGGATCGAGGCCGAGCTGCTCCATGAAGGCACGGTAGCAGGCGAGGCTGGTGGCACCGCCGACGGCCTTTTCGTAGCGGTGGGACAGCACCCGATACTGGGCGTAGGAGATGGCGACTTCGCGGGCGCTCGCAGGGTCTTCGGGGCTCTGTTTTTCTGTGGTCAGGTAGCCGTCGGCGGTGGCGTCGTAGGCCGCCCAGCCATCCCAGGAGGCGAGGGCGCTGTGGAAGAGGTTGCGGGCATGCACGCCGGGCTTGGGGATGTCGCGGCGGATGGAGTCGATGAGGAGCTCGTTCCATCGGCGGGCGATGGAGGCGGTGGGCGCGATGTCGACCCGACCCTCGGGGCAGACCGCGGCGGGCGGCGTGACGGGCACGGCGGCCTCAAGCGGGGGAACCGCGGTGCCGAGCCGGTAGATGACCCCTTTGTCGAGCGCGGGAGTGAGCACCGAGCCGCCGACAGCCCAGACGGAGCCGGCGTTGTCGCCCCAGAGCGCGTGGATGGACTCCGGCGCCGCGGCGTCGGGGCGCGTCATGCGGGTCCATTTTCCGGGCCTGCCGCGGAAGAGGGCGCCGTCTTGGCCTGAGAGGAAGGCTTCGCCATTTTTGGCTACCCAGAGGCCCTGCAGGAGCGGTGCTTCGCTGGGGCCGACGCTCTGGCCGCTGCCGTCGATGACGGAGCCGAGCGCTCCGACGGCGTAGACGCTGTCTGCGTTGCCCGCGACGGTGAAGTAGGTCTCGCGGGTGGGCGTCGCGATGGTGGACCAGGCTGTGCCGTCAAAGTGGAGGAACATGCCGTAGCTTCCGACAATGTAGACGTCGTTCGCCGCGCGGCCCCAGACCTTGAAGAAGGCGGGGAGGTCGCCGCTCGGCGTGAGCGGGATGTTGTCGGGCAGATCGAGGTTGCTCCAGGCGGTGCCGTCGTAGTGCCAGATGAAGCCGTAACGGCCGGCGCGGCCGCCGACAGCCCAGATGTCGTCGGGCGCAGATGCCCAGACGCCGAAGACCGTGTCTGCCGCCCGACCGGGGGTCTGGTGGCGGTAGAAGGAGTCTCCGTCCCACTCGAGGACGGTTGCTCCCGCGCCACCCAGGTAGACGTGGCTTGCGTCGAGCGCCTGCACCCACCAGAGGTCGTAGCGCTGCCCGCTGTTCAACCGCTCCCAAGCGGTGCCGTTGAAGCGAGCGACCATGCCGCCGGCACCCGCATCTGCGCCGACGACCCAGAGGTCGTCGGGGGCAGTACCGCTGGCTGAGAGAATGGCGCTCTCGAGGCTCGCGGCGGCGCTGCTCCAGACCTGAGGTTTGGCGGGGGCCGGCTTGTCGTCATCACAGCCGGCGAGGGCGATGAGTGCGAACAGGAGAGCGGCGGTGAGGCGGCAGGTGGCGCGCATGGGGGCCTCGCGGAGCAGGGTTGTGAGCGAACGCTGCCAACCTACGCGAGCTCTCGGTCAGGTGCAAAGAGGGCAGAGCGTGCGAGCGAGCACCCAGCCAGCACGGGTCTTGGCTGCTAGCGCAGGAAGAGGACCCTGTTGGTCCTGCCTCGGGCGCCGTCGCCTCCGGCACCGCTGGCGGTGTTGATGGAGTTGCCGCCATCGCCGCCCGAACCTGCGGTGACTGTCGTCTCGCTGAGCAGGAAGGTGTTCACATCGGCGTAAACATCGGTACCTGCGGAGGTGCCCCAGGCGAAGATGTCGATCGAGTTTCCGCCGCAGCCACCGCCGCCGCCGCCGCCATGGCCGCCGCGGCTGCCGTTGCCTCCGGAGGCTCCGCCAAAGATGCAGTAGAGCGGGCCGTTGTATGCGCCGATAGCGCCTCCGGCTCCCGCTGCGCCGCCATCACCACCGGCGCCGCCTGCGCCCCCGGTTCCGCCGTCGCCGGCGCGACCGCGCGCAAGAGCATTGCCGAAAATCTGGGGCAGCCCCCCGGTCTCGCCTGCCGTCCAGTAGAGGAAGATGCCAAACGAACCGCCGCCGCCGGAGCCAGCATACCCGGCCTCGGCGCCGCATCCGCCGGAACCTCCGCCGCCGCCGGAGCCAGAGATATCGGAGTTGCTGAAGCCGTTGAGCTTCTGGCCGCTGCCGGCGCCTCCGCCACCGCCTCCCTTGCCGTGGTTGCCATGCATGCCCTGTGCGCCTGTGCCGGCCCGCCATTCGCCATCGACGATCGAGCCTCGAGAAGCGGAGCAGGCAGCGCCGCCGTCACCGTTGACAGCAGCCGTTGCGTTGGCGCCCGGGGTTCCTGTCTCCGGCTGTGAGGCGGTCGGGTTGCAGCCGCCCGTCGTGTCGTAGAGGTGGCCCCAACCGCCCGCGCCGCCGGTACCGCCGCCGTTGGCGCCGCCCGTGCCCGTACCCTCTTGCTGGTTGACGTTGGGGCAGACGGAGCCACCACCGTTGCCTCCGGAGACCGCAGTAAAGGTGTCAGGGACTGCGGCCGAGAAGGTTGCGGGGTCTTGGCAGGAGAGGCCGCCGCCGGAGCCGCCGGCCTGCATGGCCGAACCGCGGGGTGAGCAGCTGTTCACGGCGTAGGTCGCGCGCCCAACGGCACCCGTGACCCCCGCAGTGCCGTTCTGGCCCGAACTGCCATTGACGGCATCAGCAGCATTGCCGCCAAAAATGCGATTGTCGGTGAGGATCAGCGAAGGGCCTGAATCGCGAATGTAGACGACGTAGGCGTTTGCGGCGGATGTTGTTGGAGACTGGCCATAGAGCAGGAAGCCGCGGACGGTGGTGGGCTGAACGATGTTTGCGGCAATGAGTGTCTTTGCGTCACCCTCGGCTGCGACGCCGCGAATGGCGGTGCCGGTGGTGAAGGGTTGGAAACTCCAGGTTCCGGCCCGGTGGCCGCCGTAGAGGGAGATGCCGTCGACCAGCGTCACGGTCTCTTCGTATGCTCCATCCTCGACGCGGACCTTCGTCCGTCCGAGCGTGGCCGCACGCCCGATGCCGTAGCCGATGGAGCGGCAGGGGAAGCGGCCCCGTTCTGTCGCGGAGGGACCAAGACCACAACCTGCAGCATCTGCCGAGAGCGAATCGGTCTGCGACACGTAGATGGCTTGGGAGTCGAGTTCGAACTCGCAGCCGTCGATGGTGTTGGCGTTGAGGTCGAAGAAGCCTGGGTCGCAGAACATCTCGCAGGTGCGGTCGCCTGGTGCGAGGCTGCAGAGTCCATAGGCGTTCGGACGGTCGAGGATGCTGGTGCAGTCGGTAAAGCAGTTGCCGCAGGCGGTGTCGGCCGCATACTCGTCGCCCGCCTTGAAGTCTTCATCGACGGTACCATCGCAGTCGTCGTCTTCGTAGTTGCAGGAGTCGCTCGCGGCAGGGTCTGCAGCGACAGCGTTGCAGAGGGGCTCGGCGGTTCGGTCGAGCGGATTGCAGATGGCGACACCGGCCCGCCGGCAGGCCCCGACACCCGTGAAGCAGCTGCCGCCGACGCCACCGAAGAGCTCGTCCACCTCGTTGTCGCAGTCGTTGTCGAGTCCGTCGCAGAGTTCGGTCTGTTCGCCGACAGCGGTCGTCGCCTCGCAGGCGACGCGGCCCGCTTCGCAGCGCGAGCCACCAATGGCGCAAACGCCCGGAAGGCCCGTCGAACAGGGCAGCCCCTCTACTGCGGTACCGTTGTCGATGGCCCCGTCACAGTCGTTGTCGAGCGAGTCGCAGAACTCTTCGCCGGCAGCCTGCGCCGGCAGGCAGAGCGGGACGCCTCCTTCGCAGTACCTGCGTCCTGCACCGCAGATGCCCAGGAGCCCCGTGTCGCAGTTCTCGCCGTCGCCGAGCGTGTTCTCGTCGGTGAGCCCATCGCAGTCGTTGTCGATGGCGTCGCACAGTTCGTCGTTGCCGGGGTGGATGTCGGGGCTCGTCTCGTCGCAGTCTGCGCCGGCGCAGGCCGGTCCGATGCCGTAACCGTCGCCGTCAGGGTCGAGGCAGAGTGTGGAGGGCACGCAGACGCGGGCAACGTCGCCGCCGCTATTGGCGAGTAGCACGCAGTCGAAGTTCTCGCCCCCGCAGTTTGCTGCGTCGAGGCAGTAGTTGGAGCAGTAGCCGACCGTGCCATCGTCGAGGAAGAAGCAGAGGTTGGAGGCGCAGTCTCCGCTCTCCTCGCAGGCCTCTCCGAGGCTCGCGCCATCTGGGTTTGAGGTGTCTGGCGATGCGGTGTCTTCTGCCGCGGTATCGTTGGAACTATCGCTGCCGCTGTCTCCTGCGGTTGTGTCGCCGGTATCGGCACCCGAAGTCGCGGTGTCTGCCGTGGCCTCATCGACCGCAGTGGAGCTGTCGCTCGCGGTACAGGAGGTGGTGAGAAGCAGGCTCACGATGAGCAGGTGGCGGGGGCGAAGCAGCGCAGACCTCAGCATGACGGACCTCCAGCAGATGGCAACCTTGCGAAGATGCACGCAATGGTGTGCGCTTCGCAAGGTTAAATGGAGCGGTGCGTCAGAAGGTTGCCCCCATGCCGAGCATCCAGCCTTCGATATCGCGCAGGCAGGGGTCGAGCGGGCCGCTCTCGGCGCGCCTTCCTGTCGCCACTTCGAGCATGCCGAAGAGGCCGATGGTGGCATCGAAGGGGTCTTCGCCGTCGGCTTCGGGGCCGAAGCCGTCGAGCAGCCGAGCGCGGAGGGCATCATCGAGGAGGAGGCTGCGGTCGTCTGCGTGGCTGACCAAGGTCGCACCAACCAGTGCGCGGTCGCTCTGTTTGCGTTTGCTCCAGCCGCGGCCCGGTGGTGCGATGCCGAGGTGGGTGCCGGCCTCCGCGGGGTAGGTCTCGCAGAGTGTGATGGGGTGGCTGGCCCGGAGTTGCTCCAGGGTGCCATCGAAGGGCCAGAGCGCAGCCTCGGGAGCATCGCCCGAGAGTGCGGGGACGATGAGGTCGCGCCATGCGATGATTGCCCCTTTGCCGACCTGCTTTGCGCCAAGCGTCCAGAAGAGCGTGGAGGCAGCGCCCCGCGTCTCGGAGGGGCGGTCGCAGCGACGGAGGAGGTCGGACATGGTGTTGATGCCCAGCCCGTCGAGCAGGTGAGCCTGGCGCCGCCCGCCAGGGTTGTTGGGGTAGAAGGGCCGGTGAAGCGAGATCTCGCTGGCGCTGGTTGCGACGTCGAAGAACCGGGCCCAGTCGCCGCGGCCGAGCCTCCGCAGCCATGGCGTGAACGCAGCGATGCCGGCGGCTGCGGCGTAGGCCTCGGGGATACCGATTTGCAGGTCGAAGCCGGCGAGCCACCGGGCCGCTGGGTCGGCAGGGCGGAAGCGGGTGAGGAAGGTGGAGACCTCGCCGAGCTGCGCCGGCCCCGAGAGTCGGTAATGGCCCTCAACGAGCTCGGCGGTGGCGACCCAGCGCTTCTTCGGGTTGCTGCCCCAGTCGGCGTGGGTGATAAGTCGGTAGTGATGCATCGGGTCGGCTCGCTGCGCGGAGTGTCGTTGGTGTCGAAGAGGTTGCATCGACGGCCTGCTGGTAGCAGGGTGACAAAGGAAAGGTCACGGGATTGTCGGGGAGGACGAGATGGCAGAGCAGTCGCCGAGGTTGGAGGCAGTTCAGGGGCTTGCAAAGCGGGCGGGCGTGGAGGTGGTGCGGAAGGCGCTGCAGCTCTTCTACGTGCTTCGCCGGCCGGAGACGCCGGCGTGGGCCAAACGGACGGTCATCGGTGCGCTCGCCTATCTGGTGCTGCCCATCGATGCGCTACCGGACCTGCTGCCGTTGGTCGGCTTCACCGACGATCTCGCCGTCATAACCGCCGCGCTCAGCACGGTGGCCTTCTACGTGAACGACGAAGTCCGGGCGTCGGCCAACGCGAAGGTGCAGGCCTGGTTCGGC
>CAIQPA010000056.1 GCA_903873545.1 uncultured delta proteobacterium | reverse complement strand
GTGGCGTTGCGGCAGGTGCGACCTGTGCCGCAGTCGTCGTTGCTGTCGCACTCGGGCAGCCCCATGCCGCCCCGCTCGCAGGTGCCGGAGCGTAGGGAGCAGCGGAGCTCCTTCTGGCACTCGTAGGCCGAGACACACTGGGCGCCGGCGGGGCCGGCTGCGCTTGCGACACACTTCTTGCCGGCGGTGCGGCCTGTGTCGAGGCACTGGGTGCCGCCCGTGCAGTCGGCAGCGACAGCGCAGTTGGCGCCGTAGTTGGCCTGCTGGCCCTGCTGGGCGAGCCCCTGGAGGAGTTCGGCGCAGCCGGTCTGGGTGAGCAGGAGGAGGGCGAGGGCGGCGAGGAGCGTGTAGGGACGCACGGTGGCTCCGAGGTGTGACGGGGGCCACCCCTCTACGCGCGCCATGCTGGAATGTTCAACAGCCTTCGTGCTACCGTGGCGGGCCTCTCCGACCCCTGTGCGCCGCATGGATCTCAGCAGCCTCAACCCTCCGCAGCGGGAGGCAACCAAGCACGATCAGGGGCCGCTCTTGGTGCTTGCGGGTGCCGGTTCGGGCAAGACGCGGGTCATCACCCATCGGATCGGGCTGCTGCTGGAGCGGGGGGTTCGGCCGGGCGCGATCCTGGGGCTGACCTTCACCAACAAGGCGGCGACCGAGATGCGAGAGCGGCTCGCCTCGCTGATGAACCGCGACCTGGCCAAGCAGGTGCGGCTGCACACCTTCCACGCGCTGGGCGCCAACATCCTGCGCGATGAGATTGAGGCGATTGGCTACAAGCGGCCCTTCACGATTCTGGATGAGGCGGAGCGGGAGCGGGTGCTCAAGCGGGTGCTCGAGGAGTTGAAGCTCTCGTCGTCGGCGGTTCCCGTGGACCGGATCCTGGGGCTGATTTCGCAGGCGAAGAATGCGATGACGACGCCGGCGAAGCTGTCGGCGGCCAAGTTCTCGCCCGAGATGCCGCGGGCGCAGCAGCTCTTCGGCCACTACCAGCAGGCGCTCAAGAACCTGAACGCGGTGGACTTTGACGACCTGCTGCTAATGCCGACGGAGCTCTTCCGGACGCGGCCTGATATTCGGGAAAAGTACCGGCAGATGTTCCGCTACATTCTGGTGGACGAGTATCAGGACACCAACCCGATTCAGCTGGCCTTCCTGTCGGAGCTGGTGGCGCCGCCGCAGCTCAACCTGATGGTCGTGGGTGACGACGACCAGTCGATTTACGGGTTCCGCGGCGCGGCGTCGGACACGATTCTGCTCTTCGAGAAGATCTACCCGACGGCCAAGGTCATCACGCTGGAGCAGAACTACCGGTCGGTGAGCAACATCCTGCGGGTGGCCAACCAGGTCATCGGACGGAACACGAAGCGGAAGGTGAAGAACCTCTGGAGCGCGCATGGCGACGGCGCGCTGGTGCAGCATGTGGCGCTGTCGGGGGATGACGAGGAGGCGAAGTGGATTGCGAACCGGATTGGCACGCAGCAGGCGGCGGAGCGGCGGTCGCTGGAGGAGTTCGCCATCCTCTTTCGGGCGGGGAACCAGGCACGGGAGCTCGAGGAGGCGCTGCGGGCGCGGCGGCTTCCCTACCGGCTGGTGGGGGCGCAGAGCCTCTTTGACCGCAAGGAGATCAAGGATGCGCTCTGCTACCTGCGGCTG
>CAIQPA010000055.1 GCA_903873545.1 uncultured delta proteobacterium | reverse complement strand
TGACCGTCTGTGCCGCAGACCAGGCGCCCGCCCGTGCAGGCCTCACCGAGCGCGCCCGCGCCCGGCGAGCCGCAGCTGCCACAGACGTTGCGCGTCTGCGAGCAGACCAGACCGTCGCTGTTCTCCGCATCGCACTGCCAGGTGCCATCGCAATCGCCACAGGCGTCGCCTAGCCGGTTGGGCAGCGTGCCACATCCGCCGCAGGCGTTGCGCGGCTCCGCAGCCTCTTCGCAACGCACGGCGTCGGCCCCATCACAGACGAACCGGCCCGCGCCGCACTCGCCGCAGGGGCCGCCGAGCGCCTCGCCGAGCGCAGAGAAGCCGCCGCAGGCGTTCTGGCCGGGGCCAACACAGGCGAGCTCCTCCTCGGTGACGCAGAGGAAGAAGCCTTCGGCGCTGCAGCTCTCGCCCTCCATGCCCGGCAGCGCCGTGCAGCCACCACAGCTGTTCTGCGGCGTCTCGCCAACGCAGTTCGGGACATCGGGGTTCGCGGCATCGCAGGTCCAGACGCCGTCGCCGCAGAATCCGCAGCCTGCGCCAATCTCCACGGCGATGCCGCCGCAGCCGCCACAGGCGTTCTCCGGCAGCGCGCCGACGCACTGGGGCGGAGCAGCCTGGTCGCGGCAGATCAGCTGGCCGCCGCAGCCGCAGTCGGTCGAAGGCAACAGGCCGAGCTGCCTGTCACAGGTGGGCTCGCTGCCCGTGTCGGTGGCGGTGTCGGGAGCGGTATCGGGTGCCGTGTCCGCGCCGTCGGGAGCGGTATCTTCGGTAACCTCGCCCGCGCCGGTGTCGGCAGTGTCTGCGCCCGTATCTGCCGCATCAACGGCGGTATCGACTGTGGCGGATGTATCGTCTGCCGGCACGACCTTCTCTGCCGGTGCCTCGCAGGCGACGAGCAGACCGGCAACGGTCAGGCAGAACAGGGCGCGAACGCGGGCGTCCGAAAATCTGTGAATCATGGGAGACAGAAACTTCATAAGATCCTCAACTTCGCTAATCAGAGCATTGGTAAGGCTCTCCGTTTCTCCACTTCGCCAGTACAGTGGCAAGGAAATTCGGTTGTGTGTCAGCGTGCGAAACACCGCCGCTGCAGACCAGCGAAGGTTCAGCGAGCGCGCGCCAGCCGGAACCCGATGTCGTTCAGGCTGTCGCCCATCAAGACCCCAAACCCACGGTTCGCCGCCCGCGCAAGCTTCGCCGTGCTGCGGAAACTCCCGCCGCGGTAGACCTTGTCCACGGCGCCCCAGAAGGCTGGCACCGCCGGCGCGTTGTAGAGCGCATAGGTGTCGTTCACCCACTCCTGGACGTTGCCACCCATGTCGAAGAGGCCGAGGCTGTTGGCTTCTCGGCCGCCGACCGGCTTGGTCTCGTCGGTGTTACAGCCGAGCCAGGCCATGCGGGTCGCGAGCGGCTCGCAGTCATCGGCCGCTGACGGCGTGCCCGTGTAGTAGGCGGTTGTCGTGCCGGCCCGATAGGCAAACTCCCATTCCGCCTCGGTGGGGAGCCGGTAGCCAGCGCAGCTCGACCCAAGGAAGGTCACGCTCCCGCACTCGGCATCGCCATCGCCCCAGACCTCAGCGCCGTCACATTCGCCGGAAAAGCCGTAGCACTCCTGCAGCCCCTCCCCCCGCGACACCCAGTTGGCAAAGGCAGCGGCGGCATACCAGTCCACCGAATCCACCGGGCAATCATCGCAGCCGGCATGGCCCGAGGGGTTCTGGTTGCCCGAGGCGGCCCGCCACTGAAGCTGGGTGACCTCGTAGGGCATGATGGCGAAGTTCGCGACTGTTACCTCGTGCTGCGCCTCGTCTTGGTCGCGGCCGATCTCGCGGGCACCAGCCGCGATGTCGGGCGAGCCCATGGTGAAGGTTGCGCCGCTGACATCCACCATCCGGCCGAGAACGAAGGCCGGACCCGCGCCGCTGCCATCCACCTCGACATCGGATGTCGTGTCTGCGGCAGCATCAGCCGCTGTGTCGGTTGCTGCATCGCCGCCTGTGTCGGGCAAGGCCGGCAAGGGCGGCGTCTCCTTGGTCAGACCATCGCAGGCGACAGACGAGACACTCAAAGCGACGATCGTCAGAATGTTCCAAGCAGTGAATCGCATCGGCTTCGCTCACTCCATCGGCCGCAGGCAACAACGCTGTGCCCGCCGGCTCCCTATCTCAACCCCACCGTAGCGGGCAACCGCCACAGGGCGACTCTGGGCGTCGCACAATTGTTGCGATTCGCGCCAACTTCCACCAGAGCATGTTTCACACGTCACCTCTATGTTACCGGCCATGACCGCCCCCCGACACCCGCAGAGCGATGCGCTCCGCGATCAACTCCTTGCGTTGCTGCGCGACAGCTACCGCAAGCTCGACCGCGAGCAGCTCTATCGGGCAGCCGAGGGTGCGATGCGCTTCGGTCGCACCGGCGGAGCGCTCCCGGCTCGAATCATCGCGCCCTTCGCAAGCGACGAGGCGCTTCGGCAGGGCTTTGAGGCCGAGTTTGTTCACGCCATTTCCAGCGCTCGTCCTGCGCTGACCCCAGAACAGGTCAACCTGCTGGTCGGAGACCTCGTCCAGCAGTTTGAGGTGGTCCGCCGCTCCGAGGTCTCCCGCAGCAGCACCAGCCTCCGCGCCATGGGCGGCTCCGGGGCTGCCGCCGCTACCGGCTCCGACGCCGGCCGCTCCGTGCTCGACGACCAACGCGGCCCCTCGCTCCGCTCCACGCCTGACCGGCTCCGCAAAGACAGCTCGAGCCGCAACCTCCCCGCTCTCCGCCCCCCCACTGAGCCGCGCCACGGGAACCTCTCCGGCAGCTACACCATCAGCAACCCGTCGGCTCGTCCTGCCGCACCAACCCAGAACAGCGCGACAGTTCAAGGCACACCAACGATCCGCCAGACCCGCCCCTCCTTGAGCATGCCCGCGCTTGGAGGAGCTGCACCCGCCCGGCCCACACCCCAGCAGCCGACGAGACCGCTCGCCGGTCTCCCCCCTCGCCCGACCATTCCGCTGCAGGCCGCACCAAGCGGTTCGGCACCCCTCGGTCTTCCGCCGCGCCCGACAGTACCCCTCCAAGCCGCGCCCGGCTCCGCTGGCCCAGCACCCGCCGAGGGCTCGGCCATCACCGAAGGGCTCGGCGCGGTCGTCCTCTACGACGACAAGGCCGGCGCCATCGAGGTCTTGCCCATGAGCCAGCAGGCTGAGGCACGGGTGCGCGGAGCGCTCGCGCCGGGGCGGCAGCTCCGCCTCATGCTGACCCCGGCACCGGCGCCCGGTCGCGACCTCGAGCTCCGCGTCGAGGTCCCCTGGCAGAGCCGCCCCTTCGTCGTTGCCGCACGCACCGGCCCCTCTTCGCTCCGCGGGACCCTGCTCGAGGTCAGCCGCCAGCCGCAGAGCGCAGCTGCGCCGGTCGCCACTCCTTTGGCGCGTGACCGGGCCCCGGCGACCGCGGCGATTGCATCGGCAGCGCGTCCGGCATCCTCTCCGGCCACCGCCCGTCTCATCACCTTCGACGCCGCGCGGCCGCGGCCGAAGACCGGTAACCTGCTCCACGCATCGGAGGGAGCGGTCGGTGCCGAAGGACCCGTCGGCACCCTCATGCGTCAGGCGATCAGCGTCCCCGGTGTCGTGCTCCTGCTCGAAACCCCGGCGGAGCACTGGCGGGTGACCACGCTTGAAGACCTGCTGCTCGACATCGAGGTTGCTCCCATGCGGCCCGAACTGACGATCGAAGCGCTGGTCACCAAGTCGGGATTGGCGGAGCCGTCGCGGCTGCAGGAGGCGCTCGCGCAACATCAGCGCACGGGCGAACCGCTCGAGCAGCTGCTCACGACCAGCGGTGCGCTCCGCTTCCGTGAGCTCGACGCAATCCTCGCCACCCGGCTTCGGATGCTCTTCGCGGCCCTTGCCACCTCCCACCCGACGCACTTCAAGGCGGAGGCCTACGACCGGATCGAGCCGCTGGCTTCCGGCCAGACCGTCTCCTTCGCGACGCTCGCCTTCGGGCGCATCCACGACCTGTTCGACAAGCAGCCGCCGGCTGCACTCGAAGAATGGGCTCGCCAGACACCGGGTTTTCCAAAAGCGCGGACAGACCTCCGCATCCCGCTCCAGCGGTACGGTATCGCCGCCCGCGAGCTTGCCTTCCTGGAGAGCGAGGCGAACGGCTCCACCAGCGTGGGGGCGCTGCTCTCCAAGTCGCCTGTCCGGCGCCACACGACGCTGGTGCTGCTGGCGACGCTCGATCGCATGGGATATCTCGAATGGGTCCACCACGATGTGGCGGAGCTGCGCGCGATGCGGGCCCAACCCCAGATCGAGCAGAAACTGAGCGAGCTCCAGCGGGCCGATCTGTTCGCCATCCTCGATACCCACTGGTCGGACTACGACGCCGTCATCGGAGCAGCGGCCAAGCGAGTGATCGACGGCCTCGACCTCACCTATCTGTCGGAGCATGGTCCAGCAGAGGTGCAGGCTTCGGCGCGCCGTCTGACGACGGCGCTCCAGGCGGTGGCCGAACGGCTCTCCACGCGACCGATGCGTGAGACGGTGCGGGCCAAGCTCATTGATGATTTTGCACGGAGCGGGGCGATCGACCTCTACGAGAAGCAGGCTGAGATGGCCCTCTTCAAGGAAGACTGGGAGCACGCAGAGGATCAGCTTCACCGCATCCTCGAACTCGACCCGCGCAACCGGCGGGCTGCCAGCCGTCTGCAGGAGTTGGCCGAGAGCCGGGGCGGCGGGAATCAAACGCCCTGATTCTCTTCACAGCGGCCCGAAGTGGCGGTTCGGAGCCGCGGCGCCGGCACCTCGTTGCGCCGAGCGGAGCGACCCAAATTGCTTGCGGAGGGAGCAGGGCCGTGGCATACTTTAGAATGAGTTCGACCTAAACTCTGCCCTATCGGTTGCCATGCACTCCATCCCCAGCGGAAACATTTCTCGGCGGTTACTGCTCGTCGCGGCGCTGCTGCTCTCTGCGGGTGCAGGGTGCGATGCGCCCGACCTCGCAGGCTCCGGTGCCGATGCCGGGGTGTCGCTCGACGGCGGCGCGACCGGCCTTTCGGATGCGGGGGTCGCCCCATCGGTTTACGCAGACGATCTCACCACAATTGCTCAGTTTACGGGCGTTGCAGACCCTCTCACAGGAACGCTCTCCCTGGCGCTCGTGCCCCTCGAAGAGGCCACCGACCCCGCGCTTCGGCGGCTGCATCAGGGCGTCTGTGAAATGAACATTGTGCAGGACGGCGTGCCCGGCTCCGGCCCCGCCAACTCCATCGAGCTGGTCACCGAGAGCACCGGCTACAATGAGGAATGCTTCGGCTACTTTGCCTCGCCCCTCTTCTGCGGCGAAGTGACGGTTCGATCTTTTTACACGACCTTCAAACCGCAGGTCTTTGCTCAGATTCTGACGCAGGCGCCCGCGACAGGCTACTCGGTGCAGAACGGCGATGTGATCCCCGGCTCGTCGAGCGGTCTGGGCTCGTGGGCCTACGGCGATTTTGCCGCCGCGCCTGGCCCCGGAAACGCCAGCACCCGCCCCTGGGTCTTCGCCAACGCCGGCGGACGGTTCACCTTCACCGGCCGCGTGGTCATGAACATCGTGGAGAGCTGCGACGGCGTGGACAACGACTGCGACGGGATCATCGACGAGGGCGGCGGCTGCCGCATCACCGGCCAGCCCTGCACCATCGCCGCCGACTGCACGGCCGGCCTATCCTGTGCGGCGGGCTTCTGCGGCGCTGGGAGCTGCCCCGCCGGCGAGCACCTCGCGCAGGGGCTCTGCGTCAGCGACCTGCGAACCTGCACGCTCGCCAACGCCACCGCCGCGGAGCAGCAGTGGGACGGCGCGGCTTGGGGAAGTTGCTACGCGCTCGGCTGCAACACGACCTACCATCTCCTCTCCGGCACCTGCGAGAGCGATACCCGCTCCTGCACCATCGCCAACGCCACCGCCGCGGTGGACACCTACATCGCCGGTTCGTGGAGCGGCTGCGTAGCAACCAGCTGCGTTGCAGGATTCCACACCGCTGGCGGCCTCTGCACCAACGACACCCGGAGCTGCATCCGCTCGGACGGCTCTGCGGGTCTTGAGACCTGGACCAGCGGCGTCTGGGGCGCCTGCGAGGCCCCCACCTGCCTTGCCGGCTTCCACCTCGAGGGCGGCCTCTGCTTCAGCGACAACCGCAGCTGCGCTGCGCCCAACGCGGCAACCGCCACCCAGTCCTGGACCGGGCTCAGCTTCGGCGATTGCACGGCCTTGACCTGCAACGCCGCCTTCCACCTCGATGCCGGCGCCTGCGTCAGCGACACCCAGGCCTGCACCCTCCCCAACGCCGCGACCGCAACGCAGGCCTGGCTTGGCTCCGAGTGGGGAACCTGCATCGCGGCCACCTGCGACGCGGGCTTCCATGTGGAGGCCGACCTCTGCGTGAGCGACGTCCGGATCTGTCTGCCCGCCAACGGTTTCGGCACAGAGACCTACGCCGCCGGAGCATGGGGCTCCTGTATTCCGGACTACTGCAACGGCGGCTTCCATGTGGAGGCGGGGGCCTGCGCCAGCGACACGCGCGGCTGCATCATTGCCAACGGTTCTGGCCAACAGACCTGGGCCGGCACCGCCTACGGCAGCTGCACCGTGATCAGCTGCAACCCCACCTTCCACGAAGAGTTGGGCGGCTGCGCTGCAGAGACCCGCGCCTGCTTCGTCGAGGGCGGCGACGGCACCCAGACCTGGGATGGCATCAGCGCCTACAGCACCTGCTACGCCACCAGCTGCCAGCTCGGAAACACCCTCAACCTCGGCACCTGCGTCATCACCCGCTGCGGCAACGGACTCATCGAGAATGCTGAGTACTGCGACGATGGAAACAGCGACAACGCAGACACCTGCAGCAATAGCTGCGTCTGCGGCTTCGGCTTCCACCTTGAGGCCGGCGCCTGCCTCCCCGATACCCGCGACTGCGCCGTGGGTTTCGACACCGGCTACCAGGTCTGGAACGGCTCCGGCTACGACGCCTGCGTCTCGCTCGCCTGTGGCGCCCTCGCCTACCAGTCTGGCACCGAGTGTCTGCCCAAGGTAGACTTGGGCGGAGCCTGCACCACCAACCCGCAGTGTTTCTCCAACTTCTGCGCGACAGCGCCTGCCGGAACGGCAAACGACCGGTGCGCGCCGCCTGGCATGAACTGGATTCCGCCCGGCACCTTCGTCATGGGCTCGCCCATCGGCGAAGTCAGCCGCGGCACAGACGAGACGCAGCACCAGGTGACCATCTCGCGTCCCTTCTTCCTCGGCGCGGCGGAGCTCTCGCAGAGCGGTTGGAAGAGCGTGGCAGGCGGCACCAACCCCTCCTGCACGCAGAGCACGACCACGGGAGCATACGAGTGCACCACGCTGAACAGCAACGATGGCTCGCCCGTCGAGCGGATCGACTGGTTCTCGGCCATTGCCTACGCCAACGCGCGTTCGGTGCTCGAGGGTCTGCCTGCCTGTTACGCGCTCACCTTCTGCAATGATGAGGCCGGCGGCTGGAAGGATGGCCTGCACAGCGGCTGTACCTCTGCCACCTTCGCTGGCCTCTCCTGCACGGGCTACCGCCTGCCCACCGAGGCCGAGTGGGAGTATGCAGCCCGGGCGACGACCAAGACGGCCTACTTCTGGGGTTCGGTGGCGACTGCCAGCAACCTCTGGATGGTCAGCAACGGCGGCAATCGGACCCACATCAGCGGCACGGTTGCGAGCCCCGACAAGACCAACATCTTTGGCCTGGTGGACACGAGCGGCAACGTCTCGGAGTGGGTCTGGGACCGGCTCGGCACACTGACCAACGCGACCGCGACCGACCCGCTCGGCGCCACCGCCGACGTCCGCCGCATCTTCCGCGGCGGCAGCTGGAGCCTCGACGCCTCCCGCGCACGGGCCGCCTCCCGCTACGGCACCTCGCCCGTCTACCGCAACTCGGACCTGGGCCTTCGCATCGCGCGGACCGCCGTCCTCCCGCAGGTTCCCACCTGCCCCGCAGGCTACCACTCCAACGGCAGCATCTGCGACGTTGACACCATCGCCTGCTCGAAGGAGCGGGCAACCGAGGCAACCCAGGTCTGGAACGGTTCCGCTTATGGGACCTGCACGGTCGCCAGCTGCGAGCCGGGGTACAGCCTCGTCGGCAATGCCTGTCTTGTGGTCTGCGGCGACACCCTCATCGGTGGCGCGGAGACCTGCGACGATGGCAACGCGGTCTCCGAGAGCTGCACCTACGGACAGACCTCCTGCACCGTCTGCAGCTCGACCTGCACGCTCGCCCCGGGTGCCACGACCTACTGCGGCGATGGTGCGCTTCAGTTGACCGAGTTCTGCGACGACGGCAACCTCGTCAACGACGACAGCTGCAGCAACGCCTGTGTCTGCGGCGTCGGATTCCACATCGAGAACGGCGTCTGCACCAACGACGTGCAGGACTGCCTCGCCCCGCTGGGTGTGGGCCTCGAAGGCGTGCTCCCGCTCGCGCCAGGCACCAAGACCTGGAACGGCGTGACCTACGACGACTGCATCCTCAGCGTCTGCATCTGCCCCTAATCTTCGCCCGCAGCGTCAGCTGAGCCGCCGGAGCAGGGCAGCATACATGGGGCCCTCTCCCGTTGTGTCCGGGAGCAGCGCCTGCCCATGCTCGGTCGCTTCCCCGCTCTCCCATTCGGGTCTGCACACCTCGACGCGGCCAGCGCGACGCTCCAGGAGCCGGGCCACCACCCCGTCGTTCTCTTCGGCAGAGATGGAGCAGGTGGCGTAGAGGATGAAGCCGCCCGTGCGGACCGCATCGAGCGCAGCGGCGAGGATCGCATACTGGCGCATGGCGAGCTGCCGGCTGCGTGCTGGTGACCAGTCGGCGAGGAGCGCAGGCTGGCGAACGAGGTGGGCCTCAGAGCTGCAGGGGGCGTCGAGCAGGATGGCGTCGTAGGCGTCGCGTTCGTAGAGGCTCCAGCGGGTGGCATCGTGGCCGGTCACCCGGACCCGCTCCCGCAGGGCGGGCGGAAGATAGTCGGTCAGGGTTACCTTGAGGCGGCCCCGGCGGGCAGCCGACAGCTCGTTGGCGACCAACTCGCCGCTGCCCATGCGCTCGGCGAGGAGCAGGCTCTTGCCGCCGGGTGCAGCGCAGAGGTCGAGGATGCGGGCGCCATCGGTGATGGGTAGGGCGCGGGCGACACGGACAGAGGCCGCGTCGAGGTTGTAGTGGGTGCAGAGGCCTGCGGTGTCGCGGGCGGGCGGTGGCAGCGCTGCGCCGGCGCGACAGTGGGCGACGGAGGCGGGCGCAAGCGCGCCGAGCAGCTGCTCGACCGCCTCCGGCTGGGCGAAGGCGTTGATGCGCGCGACCTGTCCTTCTGCGGCCAGCATGGCAGCCCGGAGCGCGGGCCAGCGGTCGCCGTAGCGCGCTGCAAACCAGCGGTCGAAGGCCTCGGGCCCCTGGGCTGCGGCCTTGGCTGCCTGCTTCTCCCGCTTGCTCACACGCTGCTCCAAAAACGAGACGGGCCGGTC
>CAIQPA010000054.1 GCA_903873545.1 uncultured delta proteobacterium | reverse complement strand
GTGGCTGGTCGCTGACGCTCCTGTCGCGGTGTGACGAGGGGTCGCTGCGCCGGCTGGCGGAGTCTGCGGGGCTGCCGCAGCGGAGCCGTCGCGTGGAGCTGGTGCTGTCGCTGCATGACTGGCTGCGGGCTGCGCCGACGGCGGGGATGGAGGAGCTGGGTGCGGTGACGCAGAAGCGGCTGCCGCTGCCTGTTCGGGAGCTGACGGGGGTCTCTGTGGAGCCCTTCGCGGGTGGTGCGAAGTTCCTGGTTTCGACGCGGCAGGGGCTGCACGAGGTTGCGGCGCGGGAGGTGGCGTTGGCGGTGGGCAAGCGGCCCGGGCGCGCCAAACGGGCCGTGGTGGAGCGTGTGTCGCCGTTCGAGTTCCCCGCGCACGGCGCGGTGAGCGCGGTGGTGACGGTGACGACGCGGCCGCTTGCAGAGCGGATGGCGCAGGAGCCGCGGCTGGCGGGCTACCTGACGCAGCGGCTCGACCAGCGCCGCTTTGTGGTTCCCGCAGAGGTGGCGGTGGAGGAGTTGGAGGCGCTCTTGAACGAGCTGCTGGAAGGCATCGAGGTGGTGCATGGCTAGGGGTGCTTCATGCGTGCGCTAGCGCTGCTTCAGCGGCTGTCGCCGACCGCGCTCGCGGCGCTCGCCTCGCGGCTTGAGGCGCCCTCTGCAGAGGTGCGTTCGCTTGCCGAAGGGATGCGTTCGCTGCGGGTCACGACCCGGGTGCTGGAGGCCTGCGCGACGCAGAAGTTGCAGCGGGATCTGGTGCGCATCTGCGCAGCGCCGCTGGAGGTGATGGATGAGGCGGAGCTGGCGGATCCGCTCACTTTTGTGGAGCTCGGCCTGCTCTGGCCGTCGCCGGCGGGCTACGAGGTGCAGGAGGAGCTGGCGGTGGCGCTGGCGCCCAACCTGCCGGGCGAGCGTGGCTGTCTGCTGACCCTGCTGGCACGGCTTTCGGCCGAGGCGTCGCACACGCTGGGCCGGAGCCTCGAGGTGGGGCCTCGGGCGACGCAGGCGGAGTGGGTGCTCGATGCGGCTGCCCGGTTGCGCGCGCCGGAGGAGCTCGAGGCGCGGGTGGCGCGGCTTCGGCCGGCAGATCGTGCGCTGCTGCAGGAGGCGCTCGAAGCGGCGCCGCTGCCCGCGTCGAAGGTACGGAATCCTGCAGAGGCGCCGCTGCCGGTGGTGACGCTGGCGGAGGGTGCCGCGGGGGAGCAGGGGCTGTTGTTCCGGGTGGCGCTGACGCCCAAGGATGGCGCAGGCCGGCTGGTGGTCCCGCTGGAGTTGGTGGCGCAGATCGGGGCGGTACTGGAGCGGCTGCCGGCGGCGACATCGGCGGTGGCGCGTCGCGCACCGCGTCGCTCGGACCCCTCATCTGAGCGGAGCGCGCCGCGTCGTCTGGAGTCTTCGTCGGAGCGGAGTGGCGAGGCGCCCATCTTTGCCTTCTTCTCGGAGGCGCCGGCATCTGCGCCCGTGCAGACGCCGGTGCTCCGTCGCGCGCGGCGAGGTGCCGAGGTGTTCGATGCTCCGCAGATGCACTTTCAGCAGGCTCCGCAGATGGTCTATCGGTTGGCGCAGGCGGCGGAGCCTGAGTTCCGTCGCGCGCCGGTGCTGCCAGAGGGCTCTGTGACGGTGCGCGCAGCCTCGGCCTGGGTGCGCCTGGCGGGGCCCGAGGAGGCCGCTGCGGTGAGGCGTGATCATGTTCTTGGCCCGGCGGTGCTGGAGATCAGCAGCGAGGGTGTGGTGGTACTCCGCGCCGGCGTCGATACGACGGCCTGGCTGGAGGCCTATGTGGTTCGAATTCGGCGACGTTCGGCAGCAGCCGGTGCGAAGCGTGATGCGAGGTGGGATGTCTAGTGCTGATCTGCGGTCGCTGCAGGCGACCTTCATTCCCCGATACGAAGGTTCGCATACGGGGCGACTGATGTTCTGGTGCATGCCGCCTCGGGGTGAGGAGCAGGCGCGACGTGCGATGTCGGCGCTCCGGCTCTTGCGTCGCGGCAAGTCGCAGCAGCGGCCGGAGAAGGCCGATCTGGTCATCCCGACGCCGCAGCGGAACAAGACGGAAGACTGGGAGATTGCGGAGATCTGGGGCATCCGGCTGCCCATGTATGAGACCATCCGGACGCTGGTTCGGATGGACCTGGCAGAGGCGGCGCAGCGCAAGGTGTCGGACTCGGTGCGCATCTGGGCGATGGCGGCGAAGCTGGCGGTGGAGATGGTGGCGGCGGGCGAGATGGTTCCGCTGATCGAGACGAGCGACAAGGGCCAGCTGGTGGCGCGCTGGGGCATGACGGTGCTCAGCCCCGCTTCGCGCGAGCGGCTTGCGATGCTGGAGCGTTCGCTCCCGCTGGCGGGCCATGCGGTGGTGATGAACGACGGGCAGGCGCACGACACGGCACGCAAGCGGAAGAAGCGGGGCAACCGCCGTCGGCGCCGGAGGAAGTCGGTCACGCCGATGTCGACCGTCTGGCAGCCCGAGGCGCTGCTGCGGGCCTTCCTCGATGCGGCGGCCGATGCGATGTGCCGTGAGGCGATGCCCTCGACCTCCAAGGACCGGCCCCGCAAAGACAACCGCGAGCTCGCCCCATGGGAGCTCCGCTGGCGGTATGGTCTGACCGCGGTCGATCCTGTGATGGAGACTGCTGGACTCGTCGAGCAGCCGCTGGCTGCGGAGCTGGCCCGCTGGACGGCGCCGGTGCGTCCGCGCGGCACGCCGGGCGACAGCTACGCGGTGGCCTACCACCTCGAGGTGCCGGGGATGTCGGCAGAGACCGACGGCGCGCGCGATGCCTGGTTCCTGCGGTTCATGCTGGAGTCCAACGAGGACCCGAACTGCCGCATCGACGCCGGCACGGTCTGGCAGACGGCGGCCTTCGAGATGATGGTGGGCGACAAGCGGTTTGTGCAGCCGCACGAGAGCCTGCTCATCTCGCTGGGCGAGAGCGCGCGGGTCTTCGGCCCCATCGGGCGCTCGCTGCACGACCGCTGCCCGCGCGGCGTGGTGCTCTCTACCGAGGAGGCCTGGGAGTTCTTCTCGCAGGCCGGCCCGATGCTGTCGCAGCTCGGTGCATCGGTGCGCGTCCCCAAGGAGCTCCGCAACGAGGGGCAGCAGCGGCTCAAGCTGAAGCTCCAGGTGGGCGACATGGAAGAGCGGTGGAACCGCGGACCCTCCAAGGTGGGCATGAATTCGGTGGTCGCCTTCCAGTGGCAGGTGGCCGTCGGCGATCACCAGCTGACCGCCGAGGAGTTCCGCGAGATCGCGGCGATGAAGCAGCCGCTCGTGCAGTGGCGTGGCGAGTGGCTGGCGGTAGACCCCGCTGAGCTCGCGATGATGGAGAACCTCTTCCACGGCAAGAAGGACACCGGGACGATGGACCGTGCGGCTGCCATCTCGGTGGCGCTCGCCGGCGAGTTTGCGACCGATCAGGGGGTCATCGATGTGGTGGCGAGCGGCAACATCAAGTCGCTCATCGACTCGCTCCGCGACCGCGAGGCGAGCTCCCTTGTGGAGGCTCCGGCCGGCTTCGTTGGCGAGCTCCGTCCCTACCAGCAGCGCGGCCTCACCTGGCTCGCGCAGACCGCGGAGTCAGGCTTTGGAGCCTGCCTCGCCGACGACATGGGCTTGGGCAAGACCATCCAGATCATCGCGCTGCTGCTCCATCACCGGGCCAAGACAGGCGGCGATGGCGCGCCTGCGCTGCTCATCTGTCCGACCTCGGTACTGGGCAACTGGGAGCACGAGCTGCGCCGGTTTGCGCCGGGGCTAAGGGTGGCGCGCCACCATGGTCGCACACGGGCCGGCTCAGCGACAGAGCTCGAGCGGCTCTGCAAGGGCGCCGCAGTGGTGTTGACCACCTATGTGATGGCCCGCATGGATGCCGAGCTGCTCGGCACCAAGCAGTGGTCCCACCTGGTGGTGGACGAGGCGCAGAACATCAAGAACCCGGTGGCGCAGCAGGCTGTGGCGGTGCGGTCGATTCCCGCCGACCATCGCATCGCGCTAACGGGTACACCGGTCGAGAACCGGCTGGCGGAGCTCTGGTCCATCCTCGAGTTCGCCAACCCCGGCCTGCTTGGCAGCCTGGGTGAGTTCCGCCGGAAGTTCGCCGTGCCCATCGAGCGGTTTGGCGATGCCAAGGCCCGCGAGACGCTCAAGAAGATGGTGGGCCCCTTTGTGCTGCGGCGGCTCAAGACCGACCCGAACGTCATCCAGGACCTGCCCGAGAAGCAGGAGTATAAGGTCTACTGCACGCTCACGCGGGAGCAGGCGACGCTCTACCAGGCGACCGTCGACATGGCGATGGCGCGTATCACCGGCACGAGCGGGCTCAAGCGCCGCGGCAACATCCTGGCGCTACTCACGGCGCTCAAGCAGATCTGCAACCACCCCGACCACTACCTCAAGGAGCGGGAGGGCAAGCTGACCGGCCGCTCGGGCAAGATGGCCCGTCTGACCGAGATGCTGGAGGAGGTGATCGCCGAGGGCGATCACGCGCTTGTCTTCACCCAGTATCGTGAGATGGGCGACCTGCTGGTGGAGCACTTCCGGTCGCAGCTCAAGGTTGCGGTGCCCTTCCTGCACGGCGGAGTGGTGGCGGAGAAGCGGGACGAGATGGTGGCAACCTTCCAGACCGATCCCGACGCTTCGCCGATCCTCATTCTGTCGATCAAGGCGGGCGGAACGGGTCTCAATCTGACGCGCGCCAACCATGTCTTCCACTTCGATCGCTGGTGGAATCCCGCGGTCGAGAACCAGGCGACAGACCGGGCCTTCCGGGTAGGTCAGACGCGTGATGTGCAGGTACACAAGATGATCGTGACCGGTACGGTCGAAGAGAAGATTGATGAGATTCTGGAGTCGAAGCGGTCGCTGGCCGAATCGGTCATCGGCGAGGGCGAGGCTTGGATTACCGAGATGTCGGATGACGAGCTGAGCGAGATCTTCTCGCTGCAGGCGACGGCCGCGGTGGATGACCTGACGGAGGCCGGCCAATGACGCTCGGACGGTATGGCAACACGGGCTGGGGAACGGCCTGGATCACAGCGCTCGAGCGGCTCTCGACCGCCTGGCAGAACCGGCTCCCGCGCGGCAAGGACTACGCGGAGAAGGGCCATGTGATGCAGCTGCAGGTGCACGCGGGCAAGATCACGGCGCGGGTGCAGGGGTCGCGGGCGAAGCCCTACTCGACCTCCATCGAAATCCCGCCCTTCCGCGAGTCGGATTCGGAGCGGCTGCTGCTCGCGCTTGGCGAGCGGGCCTACTACCCCGCCTTCCTGCTCGCAGGGACGATGCCGCCCGGCATGGAGGAGGCCTTCCGCGCCTTCTCGCTGAGCCTCTTCCCCGCGCGGAACTCGGAGATGCTCGGCTCCTGCAACTGTCCGGACAAGGCGCGGCCCTGCAAGCACATCGCGGCGGTACACTACGCCTTTGCCGAGGCGCTGGAGAGCGACCCTTTCCTCATCTGGCAGCTCCGCGGCATCGAGCGGAAGTCGCTCATCGGCGCCTTCCGCCGGGTCTGGTTCGGCGAAGAGGGTGCACGGGCGGTAGAGGCCTCGGCAACCGTCGCGGCGCAGGAGCAGCGCGGTATGCCGGTGAGCGAGATGGTGCCGGACCGGTTCAACAGGGCCATGCAGGGCATCGAGTCGATCTCCTTCTCGGTGAAGCCGGCAGAGCAGCCGCTCTTCATCCTGCAGCGTCTCGCGCAGCCACCCTCGTGGCGGCTCCCGATGGAGACAGCGACGCTGTTCGGTCCCGTCTACGAAGAGGCCGTCGCGGTGGCCGTCCGGTTGGCCAACGATGTGGCGAGCTTCACGGCGGAGTCGGGGCTTGAGGTCGAGGAGTGGGAAGAGGAGGAGGAGCTCGACTTCGACGACCCCTTCCTCGGCATGGATGACGACGAGGGCGACGACGACGAGGGCGACGACGACGAGGATGAGGAGGGCGATGACGAGGAGGACGAGGCAACGATGCTGCCGCGCTCGCAGGCCGAGCTCGACTTCGACGACGAGGAGCTCCCCGAGGCGGTCGCCGCACCCGACACAGACGATTTCGAAGAGGATGATGCGGAGGGAACAGGCGGCTCGCTGATGGCGCCGGGCGAGAGCCTGCGCTCGCTCGGGCCCTCGCTCACCGGTGGCGCGATTCCCGCCTTCATGCCTCCGACGGGGGCGCCCGGCTTCATGTCGATCCCGTCGCTCCGTCCGCCGAGCGTGACGGTTCG
>CAIQPA010000053.1 GCA_903873545.1 uncultured delta proteobacterium | reverse complement strand
CAGCTTCGAATGCTACCACCCCGGTGAGACCCGTCTCAAACGCCGTCACCTCGCCCTCGGAGACCCAGCCGCGAAGGCTCCCGTCCGACGAAACAGAGAACAGGGAACCGTCCGCGCCGGCCGCCACAAAGTCAGCGGTCGAGCCATCTCGGAGCGTTGCCGTCACACCTCTCTCCGCCCGCTCCACAACCGTCCATGCGCCGGCGGCACCGGTTGCCAGGAGCCAGCCTCCGTCGACGCTCAGAAGGTGGCGCGGCGTGAGGTCCACGCGGCTGCCCGGTGCCACAGTCACCTCCGCCCCAGTCGCTGTCGCCACAGCCACCTCCGACGTCGTCGCCAAAAGCCACTGCGAAGCCCCGGGCCCGAACGCACGCGCTCCCGATACCCCTGTCGGCGCCGTAAGCAGCTCCACGCCCCCCACACCGCTAGCCGACAGACGAGAAACGGCGCCCGACGCGTGCAACACACGGAAGCCACCGCCACCCGTACCGATCGAAACACCATCTGAAGAATCGAGAGCGAAGTCAGTCGCGACCGGTCCCGCGCCCGCGTCCGACACCAGCCGAACAATGCCCCCGCCCGAACCGCCCGTGCGCAGCAGCATCGCCACCACCAGCCGCCCAGACTGCATCGTCGATGCCTGTGCGATCGCCTCCGTCACCCCGTCACCGGCCACGCTGCCGCTGCCAAGTGCGAGCGCAGCGCCGGTTGCCGAAAACAGCAGCGAGTGGCAACTGCCGTCACGAGCGATCGCGTAGCCGGTCGCCCCGTCGTCGCTCACCCCCAGACCCAGCACATCGGCACCCGAAAAGGGATTCACGGAGCCGAGGAAACGATAGGTGCCCGAGACCTCCTCAAAGGCCTGCACAATCCCTGGGCCCGCACTCGAAACCACCACCCGACCCAAACTCACGGCGATATCTGTCGGAGGCCGGCTGAGTCGCACGGGAGCCGCAGCCTGGTCGAACACAAAGGGCGACCCGATGGGGTGCCGATAGATGAGCCCCGTGCCGTCCGAGACGCTCTCCATGCCGAGCAGCAGGGTCGCTCCCACCACCTCCGCCGACACAGTCCGCGCGTCGGCTCGACCGAAGGCGCCCACCGGGATCGGGGCCGCGCCAGTCTCATAGACTTGCGCTCCTGTATCGCCCCACGCCACCACGTGCTGCCCATCCACCTGCGTGAACCCCGAGACCGCCAGACTGCTCAACCAGTGCAGCGGTGCACCCACCGAGAACTCGCAGCCATCCTCATACAGCCCGTTCAGGTCGCGATAGCCCGCTGCGCTGCACCGCTGCACACTGCAGCGAAAGTCTGCGCCGCAAAGGCCCTCCGCCATCGGAGCACCATCGCAAGCCTCGCCGCAGCTCCCGCAGTTCATGGCATCCCAAACGACGGTCGGATCAGTAGCATCCACAAGCCCGTCGCAGTCGTTGTCCGCGCCGTCGCAAACCTCCGGCCGCGGCACACAGGACGAGTCCACCTCGGCATCCGCCTCGGTGTCCTGTCGCGCATCAAAGAGCTGCTCGGTGTCAGCGGCTGCTCCGGTGTCGACTGCAATGTCTGCATCCACCTCGGCATCCACGCCAACCTCGCCCGTCGGGCCGGAGTCAGCCTCCACAAACGCCTGCCCGTCAAAATCCAGTGTCGCCGCGCACCCCGAGCTACCTGCAACAGCCAGTGCTATCAGCAACCTTTCGCTTCGTCCCATCACGGCCTCCACGAACCCATCAAGCCGGCCTGAGAGGGGCCTACGACTGGCACCACCGATAGGCCATTCAGCGCAGGGGAACTGCCCCTGTCCCACCACCAAAGCAGCCCCGTCGCCAACGCACTCGCCGCGGCAACCCCGTACGAGGCGTTCGACAGCGTTGCCGCCGTCCGGCCATCCGCCTGCTCTCGGTCAAACCCCACGCGATCCACGCCACCCTGCGACAGCCGATCTGCCTCGTCGAAGTGCCCGGCGGATACGAAGTAGTAGCCCACCCCCGCCGCCGCCGCCGCCGCCGTCAAACCGGAGCCAATCCACCATCGCGGAAATCCATCAGCAGCCACCACAGGCACCAAGTCAATCGAGACCACGCGGCTCTCACCCGCCTCCACCGTGACCGTCTCCTGCCACGGCTGCCGCTCCGGCGCCGACGCCTCGATCAGGTGCGCTCCGGGCGCCACCGTCACCGTACCGGGCAACGCCAGCGCGTTTCCGCCATCCACCTTCACACGCGCGCCCGCAACCGCCCTTTCGAGGCGCAGCGATAGCGTCGCCTCACGCAACCGCTCCGGCGAGACCCGAGCCTCGGGCTGCGAGCCCCCCTTCACAAGCCGAGCAATCGCAGCCTCGGCCTCCTCGCGCAGCGAGGCCTCATCGGCCGCTGCTGCAAGCCGGTACCAGGTCACCGCCTCCGTCGTCTTGCCGGCGCGCTGATAGGCAAGCGCCGTGTTGAAGGCCAGGCGAGCCTCCGGCTCCAGCGCGTAGGCCTGCGATAGATAGACCGCGGCGGCCTCGTAACGCTCCGCCTCGAACGCCTCGACCCCGCGGCCAAACAGCAGCTCGGCCTCCGTCGGCGCCTTCGGAACAGCCCCCGCGGCCGCCGGCGCAGAGGCGAGCAAGACCGCAAATGCAAACCTACTCGCTCTCATCATTGCTCCCTTCTGCCCGCTGTCGCGCCTCGTAGGCAACACGGTGGCCGTCGGCCCCCGAGCCATCGCCACGATCCTCCGCCTCCGCAGGCTGCCCGACCGCGCTCCCCCTCTTCCGAGCCCCGAGCCGTGTCAGATTCTCATACACCGTGATGAGCGGAACGCCGTGAATCCCCATCGTCGCCGACGGCGCCTGCGTGCCGTAACGGCTCCAAGCGTCCTCCTGCGCAAACACCAAGGCCTTCTGCACATCGAACAACAGGTAGTCCGCATTCGCGTAGTCCCACGTGCCCCCCACATCCGGCCGCAACCACCCCTCCTGTTTGTACATGTCGTAGGCCCCCCAGGTGGTGTCGTGCCAAGCAACCTTGGCCCCCTTAACGGCATGCTCGTTCACCCACGGCAGCGACTGCCGCGCCGCATAGCCCCAGAACTGCCGCATCGTCCGCTCGTCGGCCGCCCCTGTGACACCGCCAATCACCTCGTTGTAGTAGGAGATCCCGAAAGGGTGGCTCCAGACCGAAGCCCAGATCGGCGACGGCGCATACACGAGCAACAGCATCCCGAGCGCAAGCCACTGCCCGCGCCCCCGTCCGCCCGCCTCGCGGGCCACCCGCGCCAAAAAGTAACCAGCGACCATGGCCATGAAGGGCAGCGCTGGAAACCAGTGCTTCACACCGCCGAACACCGGCGTGCTTGGCAGTGCGATCAGGACGAACGGGAAGGCGATGTTCAACAGCAAGAGCGCCCCCGTCGCGGCATCGTCTGCGCGTCCCGCGCCACCCTCCGACAGAGCAGCCTGCCCCCGTGAGATCGCCATCCAACGCTCTCGTCCCCAAACCACTGCCAGCAGCGTCATCCCGACCAGCATCGAGGCCAGAATCACGATCGGCGTCGTCACCCCGGTCAGCACAAACGGATAGGCCACAGGGAACGGAGGCTCCCAGAGCCCGCGCCCGAAGTAGTCCAAGTAGTAGTGCTCATGCTTGAGGTGGAACTGGAAGTAGAACGACAGCCGGTCGAAGGATTCGTACCAGTGGAGCGGCCAACCCGCGTGCAGCAGCAGCGGCCCGAGCAGCGCCATGCAGACCAGCGCCAGCGGAATCCTCGGTCGCCGAAGACTCGCTCCGCCCGTCGAAATCGCGCGGCTAACCCCCAGCCAACCTGCATGCGCCACGAACAGCATCGGCAGGAAAAAGGCATTCAGCTTCACCGTCAGCGCGATGCCCCAGAGCAGCCCCGTAACCCATGCCCAACGCCAGTCACCAACAGACCGCCAATAGGCATAGACCACAAGCACCCACATCGCCGTGATCGGAACATCGAAGCAGGCCAAGTGCGAGTGGAAGAAGACATGCGGCATCACGCCGAGCGTGAACGCTGCCAGCCATCCGCTCGTCCGCCCGAAGAGCTCCGTCGCAAACTTCCAGGTCGTTCCGACCAGCAACCCCGCAAAGAGCATCGCCGGAAGCCGGAATGCCAGCGACGGCCCCAGCCATCCCAGCGTCTTGTGCAGCCCCAGCCACGACAGCCCGAACAGCATCTTCAGCAGCACCGGGTGCTCTGGGTTGTAGCCCCAGTGCTTATCGATCGAGGCCTGCGAAAAGCTCCGCGACCAAGCCCCTTCCGCCACGTTCCGCCACAGCTCCGAGAACCAGCCCGCGTAGTCCGCCCCGGCCTTGAAGTAGAAGCTCTCGTCCCGCGTGAACCCCATCCCGTCCGTCAGCGCCAGCAGCAGCGTGTAGCCCAGCGCGATCGCAACCGCCGTCCACACATCGCCCCAGCTCCGCTGCCGATTCGGCAACGAACTCCAGCGCGACCACATGCTCTCTCGCTCTGCGTCCATCCGACCTCGCTCGACTCCCCTCCCCGTAGCACGCCCCCTCAACCCTTGCTAGGCTGCCAGCCCCTCGCGGCGCACCCGATGAACCTCCGCCACCACCCCTTCACGCTCCGACAGCTCCAGTATGTGGTCGCTGTCGCCGACCGCGCCTCCTTCCGGCGCGCTGCCGAAGATTGCGGCGTCTCGCAGCCCTCGCTCTCCGCCCAGATCGCCCAGGTCGAAGCGGCACTCGGCCTTCAAATCTTCGACCGTACCCACCGCCGCGTCACCGTCATCCCCGGCGCCGTCGAATGGGTCGAGCAGGCAAAGCGGCTCCTCCAATCCGCAGAGACCCTCGGAGACATCGCGGCCCAGCTCCGCAACCCCTTCGCAGGCACCCTCCGCATCGGCGCCATCCCCACCATCGCCCCCTACTTCCTCCCCGAAGTCGCCTCGCCTCTCCGAACCGCCTTCCCGGCCATCCGCTTCATCTGGTTCGAAGACAAAACCGCAACCCTCCTCGCCCAGCTCGAACGCCGCGAACTCGATGCCGCAATCCTCGCGGGCGACCCCGGCCTCCCGGCCTTCGACGCCGCCCCCATCGGCCACGACCCCTTCCTCCTCGCCGCGCTCCCAGACCACCCCCTCCTCACCGCAGACGAAGAGCCCACCGCGGCCAATCTCGCCGACCAGGAACTCTTCCTCCTCTCCGATGGCCACTGCTTCCGAGACCAGGTCTTCGCTTTCTGCAACCGCTCCGGCCGCAGCGAGTCACCCTGGCACGCCACCAGCCTCGCCACCCTCATCCAGATGACCGCCTCCAGCCAGGGCGTTACCCTCATCCCCTCCCTCGCCGCCGCCGTCGAAAACCGTCGCAGCACACTCGCTCTCCGCGCCTTTCAAGAGCCGCAGCCATCTAGACCCATCCTCCTCGTCTGGCGCCGCGATGCCGCCAACGCAGCCGCCCTCCGCGCCATGGCCCACCTCATGTCCGGCATCCTCGAAACCCTTCAAGCCTCACCGCTGCCGTAGACAGAACGCCGCAGGTTTGCGCTACCCTCCCCCAAAGCCTACACTGCCTTGCCGTCACAACCAGCGAGCGCATGGCCTCTACACACGACATCAAGAAGCAGATCCGCGAACGCCTCGATGCCGAGAAGGGAACCCTTTACGGCGAGGGCCACCTCCGCGTCGCGCTCCTCTATCCAAGCCCCTACCGCGCCGGCATGAGCAGCCTCGGCTACCAGCTCATCTACCGCCTCATCAACGAGCGGCCGGGGACCGTCGCCGAGCGGGCCTTCCTGCCCGACACACCCGGCGACCATCGAACCTCGCGCACCCCGCTCCTCTCCTACGAGTCGCTCTCGCCGGTCGGAGGCTTCGACATCGTCGCCATCTCGCTCTCCTACGAACTCGAAGTCACCGGACTCCTCGAGTGTTTCGACCTCGCCGGCATCCCCATCTACGCCCGCGACCGCAAACCCCACCACCCGCTCATCATCCTCGGCGGACCTCTCACCTTCTCCAACCCACTCCCCGTTGGCCCCTTCTGCGACGCCATCGTCATGGGCGAGGGCGAAGAGATCATCCCGCAGCTCCTCGACCTCTACGAAGGCGCCACCTCCCGCACAGACTTCTACCAGCGCGCGGCCGCCATCCCCGGCGTCTACGTCCCCGTCGTTCACGGTGAACGCCTCATCCCGACCGCCGCCGCAGACAACGCCAAGCTCCCCGCCGTCGGCCAGATCCGAACCCCCAACACCGAACTCGCCAACATGCACCTGGTCGAGTCCGAGCGTGGCTGCCACCGCAAGTGCACCTTCTGCGTCATGCGCCGCTCCACCAACGGCGGCATGCGTCTCGCGACCCCCGACGCCATCGTCGGCAGCATCCCCGAAGACGCCACCCGCGTCGGCCTCGTCGGCGCCGCCGTCAGCGACCACCCCAAGCTCGTCGAGATTGTCGGACGCATCGTCGGCTCGGGGCGCGAACTCGGCCTCTCCAGCCTCCGCGCAGACCGTCTCACCCCCGAGCTCATGACCCTGCTCCAGCAGGGTGGATACCGCACCCTCACCGTCGCCGCCGACGGCTGCTCCGAGCGCATGCGCAAAATCCTCCAGAAGGAGATCCGTGAGTCCCACCTCGAGCGCGCAGCCCACTACGCCGCCGAGTACAAGATGCGCTACCTCAAACTCTACCTCATGATTGGCGCGCCCGGTGAGACCAGAGAAGACATCGAAGAGCTCGTCGCCTTCTCCAAAGACCTCTCCCGCATCTGCAACGTCGCGCTCGGCATCGCCCCCTTCGTCGCCAAGCGGAACACCCCGCTCGACAGGCAGCCCTTCGCCGGCATCAAACCGGTCGAACAGATCCTCGACTACCTCCAGACCTCGCTCCGCGGCCATGTCGACGTCCGAGCCACCTCCGCCCGCTGGGCCTGGGTCGAGTATGTGATGGCGCAGGGCGGCTTCGACATGGCCGACGTTGCCGTCGAAGCCTGGAAAAACGGCGGCTCCTTCGCCGCCTGGAAGAAGGCCATCCAGAACCACGCCCGGTCCGAGCAGCCCGATGATACCGCGCTCCGGCTCGGCCTCCCCACCGGCCGCTTCGCAGGCGAAGTGCACCCAGCGGAATTCCTCCCATGAAACTCAACGAAGAGAAGGGCAAAGAGCCCTTCATCCCAGAGCGCGTCGCCCGCTCCATCATCCGCGTCCCCATGAAGACCCGGACCATCCCGCCCGCGACCCGTACCAACTGCTACCTCATCCACGACGGTGGCGGCTGGCTCGTCGTCGACTTCGGCTCACCCGACGGCAGCGCCTTCTCCATGCTCGACGAGGCCGTCGAGGAGTTCTGCAAAGGATGGAAGAACATCCACGGACTTCTCCTCACCCATCACCACGATGACCATACGGGCGGCCTCGCCAACTGGCTCTCACGCTTCAAAGAGCCCATCCTCGCCCACCCCAAGACCATCGCTCAACTCGGGCGCCGACTCCCCGCCTCGCGCGCCTTCCCGCTCGCCGATCTCGACCGGCTCGGAAACCTCGAGGTCTTCCACACCCCGGGCCACGCCTCCGGCCACATCGTCGTCTCCTCCGGCGAGGGCGACCTCCTCTGCGGAGACCTGATTGCTGGATTGGGAACCATCGTTATCGATCCTCCAGATGGCTCCATGGGCGACTACCTCGCCTCCCTCGCCCGCATCGAGGCGCGGAACTTCGACCGCGGACTCCCCGGACATGGCCCCGCCGCGCCTGGCCTCTCGCTCCGCCTCCGCTCCTACCGGCAGCATCGCATGGCCCGCGACGAAAAGGTCCTCGCCGCGCTCGCCTCCTTCGACGCGCCCGCCACCCTCATCGAAGTGACCGAGCGGGCCTACGACGACGTCGCCCCCGCACTCCACCCCGTCGCCTCCCGCAGCGCGCTGGCCCACCTGCTCTGGGCCGTGGAGCGCGGGCTCGCCGCCCGCGACGAAGACGGCCGATACCGCGCCATCTGACCGCGGCAGCAGCTCCCGTTTGACACCACCTGCGCCGTGCCTAAGACCACGGCCCCAAACCAGGTTCGCAGCGCCATCTATCGGCCTGCGCGTGTACGGAGCCTACGATGTCCAAGCAGATCCTCTTCGATGATTCCGCCCGCATCCGCATCCTCGCCGGCGTCGACGCCCTCGCAGATGCCGTCGTCGTGACCCTCGGCCCCAAGGGCCGCAACGTCATCATCGACAAGAGCTACGGTAGCCCGCTCGTCACCAAAGACGGCGTCTCGGTCGCCAAAGAGATCGAACTCGAAGACAAGTTCGAGAACATGGGCGCCCAGGCCGTCAAAGAGGCCGCCTCCAAGACCTCCGACAACGCCGGAGATGGCACCACCACCGCCACCGTCCTCACCCGTGAGCTCTTCCGCGAGGGCCTCAAGTTCGTCGCCGCAGGCCACAGCCCCATCTCGCTAAAGCGCGGCATCGATGCTGCTGCCGCCGCAGTGACCGCCGAACTCCGCCGCCTGGCGCAGCCTGTCACGACCAACCAGGAAATCGCCCAGGTCGGCTCCATCTCCGCCAACGGCGACGCTGCCATCGGAGCAATCATCGCCGAGGCGATGGATCGCGTTGGCAAGGAGGGCGTCATCACCGTCGAGGAGGCCAAGGGCTTCGAGACCGAGCTCGAGGTCGTCGACGGCATGCAGTTCGACCGCGGCTACATCTCGCCCTACTTCGCGACCAACCAGGACACCCTCGAGGCCGTCCTCGAGAACCCGCTCATCCTCCTCTCTGAGAAGAAGGTCTCCAACCTCAAGGACCTCCTTCCCCTCCTCGAGGCGGTTGCCCGCTCCAAGCGCCCGCTCCTCATCATCGCCGAAGACGTCGAGGGCGAGGCCCTCTCCGCGCTCGTCGTTAACGCCATGCGCGGCGTCCTCCAGTGTGTCGCCGTCAAGGCGCCCGGCTTCGGCGACCGCCGCAAGGCCATGCTCCAAGACCTCGCCGTCCTCACGGGAGCCCAGGTCGTCTCCGACGACATCGGCAAGAAAATCGACCAGATCCAGCTCACCGACCTCGGCTCCGCCCGCATCGTGAAGATCTCCAAGGACTTCACCACCCTCGTCGATGGCAACGGCGCCGACGATGCCATCCGCGGCCGTGTTGCCCAGCTGCGTCGTGAGATTGAGGCCACCAAGAGCGACTACGACAAGGAGAAGCTCCAGGAGCGCCTCGCCAAGCTCGCAGGCGGCGTCGCTGTCGTCCGCGTCGGCGCTGCGACCGAAGTCGAGATGAAGGAGAAGAAGGCACGCGTTGAAGACGCGCTCCACGCCACCCGCGCGGCTGTCGAAGAGGGCATCGTCCCCGGTGGCGGTGTCGCGCTCATCCGCGCCGCCTCCGCACTCGACGCCCTCGTCGTCCCCGCCGACCAGGCTTTCGGCGTTGCCATCCTCCGCAAGGTCCTCGACGCCCCCATCCGCGCCATCGCCGCCAACTGCGGCGTCGACGGCTCTGTTGTCGTCAACGAAATCCGCCGCGGTACCGGCGACTTCGGCTACAACGCCGCCACCGACAAGTACGAGAACCTCATCGCGGCAGGCGTCCTTGACCCCGCCAAGGTCACCCGAACCGCCCTCACCAACGCAGCCTCGGCCGCAGGCACGCTCCTGCTCACAGCCTGCACCATTACCGAGCGCCCCGCCTCCGCTCCCTCGGGCGGCGGCCACAGCCACAACTGAGCCGCTGCGGGCCGCATCTTCACCGCGGCACCCTGCCTCTCTCGTTGACAGCCTGACCCTTTCTGAGTCTATCTGCGCCGCCCGCTGGCTCCCGCCGGCACAACGCTCAGATTCACTCGGAAGGTCCTATGCGCTACTCCGCACTGCTCGCGCCCACCCTCAAAGAGGTGCCCAAGGAGGCTGAGGTCATCAGCCACCAGCTCCTCCTCCGCGCCGGCTACATGCGCAAAGTCGCCGCCGGTATCTACAGCTACATGCCGCTCGGCGTCCGCGTCATCGAGCGCGTGAAAACCATCATCCGCGAAGAGATGACCCGCTCCGGCGCGCAAGAGGTCTTCCTCCCCGCCGTCCAGCCTGCCGAACTCTGGAAAGAGTCGGAGCGTTGGGGCTACTACGGCCCCGAGCTCCTCCGCGTGAAGGACCGCAAAGGCGGCGACTTCTGCATCGGCCCCACCCACGAAGAAGTCATGACCGCACTCGTGCGTGACGACATCAAGAGCTACCGCCAGCTCCCCCTCAACCTCTTCCAGATCCAGACCAAGTTCCGCGACGAGGTCCGTCCCCGCGCCGGCCTCCTCCGCGGCCGCGAGTTCATCATGAAGGACGGATACAGCTTCGACATCGACGAAGAGGCCGCCAAGAAGACCTATCAGGTCATGTATGACGCCTACGTCCGCATCTTCGACCGCTGCGGGCTCAGCTATCGCCCCGTCGAAGCCGACACCGGCAACATCGGCGGCAACATGTCCCATGAGTTCCAAGTCCTCGCAGACTCCGGCGAAGACTCCATCGTCAGCTGCGGCTCCTGCAACTACACCGCCAACGTCGAAAAGGCCGAGCTTCAACAGGTCGACGACTCCGCCTTTGTCGTACCCTCGGGCTCCTACGACAAGCGCCACACCCCCGCCGTCCGCACCGTCGAAGAGGTCGCACGCTTCCTCGGACTGCCCACTTCGAGCATCATCAAGACCATCCTCTACCTCGCAGACGAGCAGCCCGTAGCTGTCCTCATGCGCGGCGACCTGGAGGTCAACGAGGTCAAGGTCAAAGCAGCCCTGAAGGCCACCACCCTCCTCCTCGCAAACGAGGCGACCGTCCTCGAGATCACCGGTGCCCCTGTCGGCTTCGCCGGCCCCATCGGCCTCCGCTGCCGCCTCGTCGCCGACCCCTCCGTTCGCACCGTCGTCGATGCTGCGGTCGGAGCAAACGAGCTCGACCACCACTTCGTTGGGGTCTCCATCCCACGCGACCTCCCCGAAGTCACCTACACCGATCTCCGCCTCGCCGGCGCCGGCGATGCCTGTGGCCGCTGTGGCGGAACGTTCGCCTTCTTCAAGGGCATCGAAGTCGGTCAGGTCTTCTACCTCGGCACCAAGTACTCCGCCAAGATGAAGGCACAGGTCCTCAACGACAAGGGCGAAGAAAACCCCATGGTCATGGGCTGTTACGGAATCGGCGTCACCCGAACCATGGCCGCCGCCATCGAGCAGAACCACGACAAAGACGGCATCGTCTGGCCCATGGCGCTCGCCCCCTATCAGGTCATCATCGCACCGCTGCAGCTCCACGAGCCCTCCGTCGTCGAAGAGGCAGAGCGCATCTACCGTGAGCTCTCCGCCGCAGGCGTCGACGTCATCCTCGACGACCGCGATCTCCGCCCGGGCGTGAAGCTCAAGGATGCCGATCTTATCGGCATCCCCGTCCGCATCACCATCGGCGCCCGCAGCCTCGGCGAAGGCAAGGTCGAGTTCAAACTCCGCCGCCACGCGGAGGCCACCCTCATCTCCTCCGCCGATATCATCGCGGAGACACTCAAGACCATCGCGTCCGAGCGCGGCGCCGCTGCCGAATGACAGCCGCCGACCACATCGCTGTCGCACTCGACCACGCCTCTGTCGACGACAACCTCGACCTCATCCGGCGCCTGAAGGGCAGGGCGAAGTGGCTCAAAATCGGCATGCGCCTCTTCTTCGCAGCCCCTGAACGCTCCCTAGATGCAGCCCGGGATGCGGGCGCAAACATCTTCCTCGATCTCAAACTCCACGACATCCCCGAGACCGTCCGCGGTGCCGCAAGGTCACTCGCCCGGTTCACCCCCGAGCTTGTCACAATCCATGCTTCGGGCGGCGCCGCCATGGCCACGGCCGCGGTCGAAGGATTCCGCGAAGGCGGCTCCCCCAGTACTGCCGTCATTGGGGTCACCATCCTCACCTCCTTCGATACCCAGGGGCTCTCGCAGGTAGGATTCGCGCTGCCACCCGCCGCCGCAGCGCTTCAACTCGCAGAACACACAGCCTCCGCCCCCATCGCGGGCTGGGTCTGCTCTACAGCCGAAGTCGCCTCACTCCGCGCCCGCTTTCCAGAGCACAGGCTCATCGTGCCCGGCATCCGACCCGCCGGCTCCGCCCCCGGCGACCAGCGCCGCATCGGTACCCCCGCCTCTGCCATCCAAGAAGGCGCCTCTCTCCTCGTCATCGGCCGCCCCATCATCGCGGCTCCCGAGCCGGAGCAGGCCTTCGACGCTATCCTCCGCGAAGTCGCGGCTGCCCTCGAGGCCCAATGACCTGGTCTTTCGGTATCAACGTCACCCTCGAACTCCTCGAGCGCGACCCCGCCTCTATCCACGAGATCCTGCTCGCCCGCACCGAGCGTCCCAACCCGCTCCGTGACCGCATCGCCGAGCTCGCCACCCATCACGAGATCCCCCTCCGGACCGTCGAACCGGCCCGCATCCGTGAGCTCGTCGGCGACGTCGTCCACCAAGGTGTCGCCCTGCGCGTCGCCGAGTTCGAGTACGCAGACCCGGCCACCCTGCTCACCGGATCCGGACCCGCACTCATTATCCTCCTCGACGGCATCCAAGACCCCCACAACCTTGGCGCCATCGCGCGCACCGCCGCCGCCTTTGGAGCTACCGGCATCGTCATCCCCAAGCATGGCGCAGCCAGCGTCACGCCGGTCGTTCGCAAGGCCGCTGCAGGGGCGCTCCCCGGTCTGCCCGTCGCCAAGGCAACCAACCTCTCCCGCTTCCTTACCCAGGCCAAGGCTGCCGGCTTCTGGACCTACGCAGCCGACGCAACCCAGGCCGAAGACTTCCGCACCACAAAGTGGGCAGATCGAACCGTCCTCGTGATGGGAGGGGAGGGCGAAGGGATCCGTCACGGTGTCCGGGCCACCTGTGATCTTGGCGTAAAGATCCCGATTCAAACGGTAGAAAGCCTCAATGTTTCCGTCGCTTCCGCCATCCTCATCTCTGCCTGGGCCGGTCAGATTTCGAGGCCGCCTACTTGACAGCCCCGCAAAGCCGACTAGTGAACGCGCTCCCAAGCCTTCGGGCGAGGTTGTGCTGACGTAGCTCAATTGGCAGAGCAGCTGATTTGTAATCAGCAGGTTGCGGGTTCGAGTCCCATCGTCAGCATCCACATAGCCGAGACGCTCATCGTCTCGGACGTCCAGTGGAATGGAGGGATGCCCGAGCGGCCAAAGGGAGCAGACTGTAAATCTGCCGGCATCAGCCTACGATGGTTCGAACCCATCTCCCTCCACTTGATGAAGCGACCCGCTAAGGCGGGCCCGCGGGAGTAGCTCAGTTGGCAGAGCGTCAGCCTTCCAAGCTGAATGTCGCGGGTTCGAATCCCGTCTCCCGCTCTTAGTCGGTTCGGTCGCTTGCCCTCGTAGCTCAGCGGTAGAGCACTCCCTTGGTAAGGGAGAGGTCACGGGTTCGATTCCCGTCGAGGGCTCTTTGCCCACTTTTGTTCGTCAGTCATGGGCCCGCCCGCCCGATTGACGAACCTTGGGGGCTCGTCTATGTTGTTGCCCTATTTT
>CAIQPA010000052.1 GCA_903873545.1 uncultured delta proteobacterium | reverse complement strand
GGTAGAGCGTGACCTCCGTCGTGTCGGAGGCCGCGAGCAGCTTCTGCAATGCCGCCGACACGTGCGCCTCCGAATAGCCGCGCGCGACGAGGTTGGCCTTCAGGACCTCGGATTCGATGCATCGGTTGTTGTCGCGCTTCGCCCAATCGCCGAGGCGTCGATAGCCGAGCCCGCCGGAGGACGTGGAGGCGGCGAGCAACTCAAGGACACGGTTATGGGTCGAGCGTTCGGACCGGGGTTGTGCGGGCATGGTGGTGAGGAGTCTCCGTTCGTACGCGCCGAGCTACCGGTCCGCCACCCTTCGCTCCGCGCAACTCCGCGACCCCAAGTGCATCGGTTGGAGGCGCCGACACCTCAGCACATCCATTTGTCGTTTGGCGCTGCTGCGCTGGCCCGCAACGCGCCCAGGCACGCAGCGGCAGAGCCGACCGACGCAACACGCATCAGTCCGCCGCCGCCTCGCCGAGCACCTGAATCGCCACGTGCCGCCGGAACCCCGCCACATCGGTGAAGCAGCGGAACCCGGCTTGGCTCGCCATCGTGACGGTCGAGGCATCTTCGCCGAGCATCACGGCGACGGGTTGGCTCAGCTCTTCCTGGATGCCTCGCGGCCATGCCAGATCCAGGACGGCCCGCTGTGAACCCGTGTCCGGATCCGCCAACTCGTAGCCCATCGCGCCGCGCGGCAGGCCCTTCGACTCCATCCAGTCGTTGAGCCCCGCCAGCAGGGCCTCTTCTTGTTCGCTGCTGGGGCCGGCAACAGCCGTCGCCATCGGTTCGAACGGCGCAGCTGGGCCCGCCAGCCAACGCGTGTCGCCGTGCAGCAGCTCCGCCATGCGCGCGTTCAGTTCGGCTGCGAGCAGCGCCTTGCGCGCTTCGAGGAAGTCGAGGAAGCGCTCGGCCTTCCACAGCGACTCGTCCATCGGGATCCACTGCGAAGCCAGCGCGCCTGGGTGCTTCCGCTCGACCTCCGGAAAGTACCGCTCCGGCAACGTGTCGCGGATGTCGAGGTTGGTGTCCTTGGTCAAGAAGCAGAAGTTGGCGAGCGCATTGACCTCGGCGCGCCGGTGCTTGCGCTTGTAGAGCTGCGCCTTGGGGAAGATGTGATGCACTTCCAGCCGGTTCCACTTGCCGAGCAGGTTGGCCTTGAGCGGCAGGCCCGTGCCCCAGTCCCGTGCCTCGCCCATGCGCGTGAGCAGGTAGAGCACCGGGTAGAAGCGAGCGCCGAGGCTCCATCCCGTGAAGTGCCCCGGTTCGGCGCGCAAGCCGCCGTGCCACAGTCGCAGTTGCTCCAGCAGCTTGTCGAGCCCGCCATCGGGCCCGTCGAGCGCGGCGAGGTCCTGGTCGATCGCGGTCTCGGTCGAACTGGAGAAACGCCCCCACATGGCCGCTTGCGCAAACCAGAACAGCAGCTTGTCCCGCTCCTTTGCGTCCATGGCGCCCAGACCTCGCGCATCGCGCTGGTCCAGGTAGCGCGCCATCACCGGCACGCCGAAGCGACCGAAGAACACCTGATCGTGGTCCAGCCCGAGGCGGCCGCCGATCAGGTTGAGGCAGGCATCGACCCGCTTCTCAGCGCGAGCGAGTCCGTCACGGATCTCGTCCTCGGTCTTCTCGTGCAGGTGCTGGAACTTCGCTTCGCCCGTCAGCACGGTGTTGAGGGATCGCAACAGCCAGTCGAGGTTGAAGTGGAAGCCGGCCTTGGCCCACTCCTTCAACTTGGCCTTCATCGCATCACGACCTTCGGGCCAGTCGGCAGAGATCATTGCCAGAGCCAACTCACCCTTCGTGAGCTTGGTGCCACCGCTGTTGACGCGGTTGAAGATGCCGACGACGACATCGACGGACTTGTCCGGACCAGAGACCTCCTCGACATGCAGTCCCACCTCGGCGATGCCCAGCAGCCGACTGAGGCGGCCAATGTAGTCACTGAGCTTGTCTGCGATCGCTGATTGGGAGGCGAGCCGGGTCACGACTGTGCCCAGCCCCGCATTTCCCTTCTGCATCAACTCGGTCACGTCGATCCAGAGCGGATCGTCCTTCATCTTGACCGGTTGGTAGAACTCGAAGGTCTCGGTCTCCAGGTGAAACCGCAGCCCGGTGAACGCCTGCGCGTTGCCGTCGAAGAACTTCGGCGGCCTGCCGCGCAAGACGCCATAGAGCGAAGTCATGCGCTGCTGCCCGTCGAGCAGGAGCTTCACGATGCCCGCCGCGAGGACCCCGTCGCCG
>CAIQPA010000051.1 GCA_903873545.1 uncultured delta proteobacterium | reverse complement strand
TGGGGCGGGACCGCCGATGTGTCTGGCAGTTATCAGCTCTTCGGCGCGCGCCAGGGTGCGCTCGCGTTGCAGGCCTCCTTCGATAACCTGACCTACAGGATACCGCGCGAGTTTGCGGTGACGGTGGGCGGTAAGGTGCAGCTGACGGCCGCCGATGCCCGCTCGATTGGCGGTTGGCGGGTGGCGGGCGGCGTGGAGCTGCTCGAGGGGAGGTACATCAAGCCCATCGAGCTGATCGCGGCGAACATTCCGGGTGCGGTGACGCGGGTTGTGAGCGCGCGGACACAGCCGATCTGGCAGCGAAGTGCGTGGGTCGGGGCGTTGGAAACGGACCTTGCGGTGCGGGGTCGCGATCGGCTCTACGTTCAGTCACGGGTGGCGGGAGCTGATTTGCAGGTGGAACTGGAGACGAACCTTCAGGTTCGAGGTCCGCTGCATGCCATGGTGATGACGGGCGACGTGAAGTCGCGGGATGGTTCGAGCCTGACCTTTCGCGGAAAGTCGTTTGAGGTGCTGAATGCGACCCTGAACTTTGATGGTGAGCGTGATCCGACGGGGCTGCCGAACCCGAAGGTGGATGCGCAGTTGCGCACCACGGTGAAGCCGTGTGCGCTGGCCTCGAGCTCCCTGCTGAATGCGACCGCGCGGGGCGTGAGCGCCGTAACGGCGATTCCGACCATCGCGATTACCGCCCGGGTGCAGGGGCGCGCTCCGTCGGCGCTTGATTACGTGTTGAGTTCGACGCCGTCCTACGATCAGCGGGATCAGATGGCGCTGCTCATCACGGGGTGCACGGTTGATTCGTTGACCGCGGCGCGGGCTGGCGCACCGACGCTCGATGTCGTGCTCCGTCCCGTGCTCGACATGGTGGAGCGGAATGTGGAGGAGAGTTTCAGTCTGGACGACTTCACGCTGGCGCCGTCGACGGTTGGGACGGCCTCGATCTCGATTCAGGACCAGCCGTCGGAGAAGTTCATCTGGTCGCTGAGCGCGGCGCTCGGCGGCTTGGAGGGGACGCAGCAGAATGCGCAGGGGATCATCCGCCTTCTGGACTGGTTGTCGCTCGAGCTGCGGGAGCAGTCGGTGGGCACAGAGGGGAGCGTGGAGGCGGGCGTCCGGTTGAGCGGGGGTGGTCCGTGAGTCGGATGATTGCGTTGCTGCATGCGGTCGCGCTGCTGGGAGCACTGCTGGTTCCGGGCGTCGCGCGCGCCGCAGACGGCGTCGTGGCTGAGGTTCCTGCAGCGGACAGCGTTGTGGGAGGCGTGGAGGTCCGGTGTGATCTTGCGCTCTGTGACGACGTGGCGCAGCGGTCGTCGTTGCTGGCCCTTGCCGGAATTGAGGTGGGGTCGGCGTGGAGCGCAGCGCGGTCGTCGCGGGCAACGCAGGTGCTCGAGAGCGCGGGGATGTTTGAGCGTGTGAGGCTCACCGAGCGTGCCTGCGAAGCGGGCCTGTGTGTGGAGGTAGAGCTGGTGGGCCGTCAGCGGATCGCCGATGTCTTCATCGAGCCCGGCGGGGCGCTCACGAGTGAGATTCAGCGCCGTCTGTTTCTGCGGTCTGGCAGCGTGTGGACGGGCGACGAGGAGACGTTGGCCCGTCAGCGGCGCGCGATCGAGGAGTACTTTGAGTCGACGGGCTACTTTGGCTCGAAGGTGACAATTGAACCGAAGGAGCGGCCGGGCCGGCTTGTGGATGTGACGGTTCGAGCGGAGCTTGGTCGTCAGGTGACGCTGCGTCGGCTGGCCGTGCGCGGCAACAGCGCGATTGCCTTCGAGCGGATTCGTGATGTGGTGCTCGGCGAGATGTCGCTCACCCGCGGCTACACGAAGGCGAATCTGCGGAGTGCGCTCGAGGCCATTCAGTCGCTCTACCGCGGCGCGGGTTACCTTCGGGCTCGGGTGGTTCGTAGCGAAGAGCGTCCGATGGTCTCCGAGAGCGTGATGGACCTGTTCCTGCAGGTGGAAGAGGGTGGTCCCTGGCGCATCGAGGTGGCCGGGAACACGGCCATCAGCAATGCGGAGGTCATCACGACTGCGGCGCTCGGCAGCGCGGGGCTGGTGGACGGGGCTGTGCTCGAGGAGGCGGCGGAGCAGGTGCGTCGGCGATATGAGTCGCTCGGCTATACCTTCGCGGAGGTGAAGGCTCAGGTGGTCGAGGTGTCGGGCGTGCAGGTTGTGACTTTCGCGATTACCGAAGGCGAGCGGCTGCCGGTCCGCCTGGTTCGCTTGGATGGGGTGCCGGAGGATCTTCGCGAGGGGATCGCAGCGCAGCTTGAGACGCGCCCGCTCTCAGCATTCGGGTCTGGCGGCTACCTCGTTCGGGCCTCTGTCGCAGCCGATCTGCTTCGCATCGAACAGGGGATGCGCGACGCTGGATATCCGCAGGCGGTGGTGAGCGCCTACAAGGTCGGGCGGCTCCGCGACGGAAGCGGGTTGGATGTGGCATTTTCGGTTCAGTCTGGCGTGCGCCGCCGGGCAAGCAGCGTGCGCTATGTCTTGGATGGCGAAGAGCGGCGGAGCCCGGTTGCCGTGGGGCTGGAGGAGGGCGGGGTCTATTCGGAGTCGGCCTATCTCGGGGCAAAGGAGGCGTTGACACGGCTGTGGACGGAGCGCGGCTATTCAGGCGTGGAGGTGAAGGGCGTCTGTCGCGATGGAGCTGGTGAACCGGTGGCGTGTCAGGCTGAAGCGCTGGCCGCTTCCTGCCGTATCGATCCTTCGAATCTGCCCCTTTCGAGCTGTCGAGACAGGGCGAAGAAGTCGACGCGGGAGGAGCTCTTTGTCTGTCCGCTGCTTGTCGAGAGTCGGGAATGCAGCAGTGGCGTCGCGCCGCTCGGGCCGTCGATCGCGGTGGACTTCGAGGTGGTGCGTGGTCGGCTTAGTCGCTTTGGCGGGACGCTGCTGCTGGGCAACCATCGGAGCCAGTCCGGCGCGATTTTGGCGGAGCTGAAGTATGAGCCGGGCGAGCCCTATTCCATGGAATCCATCTACCGGACGCAGGCAGGGCTTCGGTCGCTCGGCCTCTTTGACTCGGTACGCGCATCAACGCTCAGCGTCACCGATGCAGCGGGCGCGGAGGTGGTCTACACGGTGCTGGAGGTGGAGGAGACGCACCCGTGGACGGTGGATGCGAATGTGGGTGTCGAGCTCCAGTTTGGCGGTGTGGGTCGCGAGCTGCTGGTGTTGTCAGCAGAGCCAGTGTTCCGTCACCGAAACATCCTGGGCCGGCTGGAGGAGTTCCGTGCGTCGGGTAACCTGGACATCGATCCGAGCTCGCTGAGTCGGCTCTCTTCGGGCGAGGTGAAGTTGGGTGCGAACATCTCCTACTTCGACCCGCGGTTCCACGGATTCGGCCTGCTCCGCGAGGCGACCGAGGCGCTGGTGGAGGTCTACGGCGACCGCGATCGCCTCACGCTGGCGCCGGCGCCGCAGGTGGATGAGTGGGGTGTGGGCGCGAGGGCGCGCGATGAGTCGGACACGCGGCGCGGACTCTTCTACGAGTTCGGGATATCGTTTCGAAACACCCGCTCCATCGATCAATCGGGCGAGGCGGATCGGCCCGTCGAGTCGGCCGCGATTCTGTCTGCGACGCCGCGGGTTACGTACGATCGTCGGAACCATCCGCTGCGTCCGACGGCCGGGTACCTCGCAGAGGTGAGCGTGGAGCTGGCGGATGACTTCGTTGGGCTCTCCGATGCAAGTGCCTTCACCAAACTGACCGCGCGTGCGGTTGGCTTCTGGTCGCTTGCGCCGGGCGTCGTTGTGGCAACGCAGTTGCGTGTTGGCTACGCGACGGGCGGCCTTCTGAGCGGTTTCGATGCGGGTCGGTCGCTCGCGCTGCCCCTGTCTGAGCGGTTTCTGATGGGTGGCTCGGGCAGCGTGCGCGGGTTTGGCGAGGGTGCGATCAAGACGGTCGAAGGCGACGCTTCGGGTGGCGATGTGTTCGTGCAGGGGAACGCAGAGCTGCGCTACGGGCTGGTGCCGGCGCTCGGCGTGGAGGGCGCGGCGTTTCTAGACGTAGGTGAGCTCGCGCGGGAGGCGGGCGCGCTTTCGGTTGGCGAACTGCGCAGCGCCGCAGGGCTGGGGTTGCGTTGGGTGATTGCCAACATGATCCCCGTGGCGCTCGACTACGGTACGAATCTGAGCAGGCGGATCGGCGAGCCGTTCGGGCGGTTCCACCTGAACGTGGGCTACACCTTCTAACGCTTGGGTCTGTTGGGGCGGAGCGGGGTGGTCCCCATGACCTCGCGTTCGAAGTCGTAGTCGGCGCCGAGTGCCTGCTGCGGCCCGCGCTGGCCGGCTGCGGGCCGGTCGCCCTCGACGGCGACGTTGCCTAGCTTCATCCCTTCGCTGAGGAACTTGCGGCTGCGCGCATCGGTGGCCTCTTCAAAGGCGAGCCGCATCGCCTCCTCGGCAGAGATGACCTTTGCGGGCTGGTCCTGAGCGGGGAGCGGCTCTGCCCGACGCGGTGCCTCGGTGAGGTTGACGGGGCGTTGCTTCGCGCGAAGCTCGGCGAGTTCGTCGCGGTTGCGTTGGAAGAGGCCGGCGAAGGTCCCAAGCGAAGCTGGGTCCTCCTTCGGCTTCTTTTTGCCGCCCTGGCTCACTTCCCGGAGGGGGCGCCCTGCGCAGGCGTCGGCATGATCTCCGCAAACTGGCGGGGGTCGGACCAAGTGTAGGGGATCTTGAAGCGGATGAGGCCGGTGTCGCCAAACCGCTTGCCGGGGGCGCGGAGCAGCAGCTCGGTGACCGTGTTCGGCGGGCGTGTGAACCACCAAGTGTCATCCAGGGAGGCGCCGGGAGCGAGCGACTTACGCGCGGTCAGGGTCTCGGTGTGGGTGACGCCGGGGCCAAAGTCGACCCGCTCGATGGGGGTCCCTGTGCTGTCGGTGAGTGAAGGTGCGTCGGCCGCGAGGCCGGCGGCCATGGGGAGATACTCCAGTGCAGCAGCGCCTGCGTTGGTGGCGGTGAAGCGGATGCCGATGAGCGGCTCGCCGGAGGTTCCGCGGGTGCCGTCGGCCTTGATGAGCGGCGGGTAGAGCGTCTCGACGGACTTAATGGCGAACTTGATGCTGGGCCCCTTGTACTCATCCTTCTCGGAGAGCCACTGCGGCTGCTGCACCTCTGTGGGGACCGAGGCAATGCGGATGTAGGCGGGTGCCTTGGTCTGCTTGCCGAAGAGGGCAGGAGGGAGGCTAAGGAGTAGCGCCTTGGCGTTCTCCGGCGGCGCCTCGAAGAGGAGCAGGTCGTCTACGCCTTCGCCCGGGTTGAGGGTTCGGGGCGATGCGACGGTGTCGGGGGTGTAGACCGACGAGCCGAGGATGAGGGCGGGAATCTGCGCCTGACCGGAGAGCTGAATCTCAGGGCCCGGGTCGAGGAAGAGCAGGGGCGAGGTGGCCTGCGTCGAAGAGGTCGTCGACCAGCCGAGGTCGTAGCGGAGCGGCTCTGCGCTCTTGTTGATCAGCTTAAGCGAGACGATGAGCGTCGACTTCTTGGTTGCGATGGCGCCGGATGGCCCCTCGAGGTCGATGGCGGCCAGCTTCACATCGGTGACGGAGACCTCGATGCCATTGACGGTGAGGACCTGACCCTGCGGTGCCTCGAGCGGCTTGGCACAGGCGGTGGCGCAGAGCAGCGAGGCGGCGAGAAAGGCCTTCATGACAGCGGGAAGAGCGGTGCTTTTCAGGTTCATGGGTGGGTCACGATGGGTGAGAGCGGCGGTGGCGGGTAGGTATCTGCGGGACTCGGGAGTGTCAAAAGGATTGGGGCCTGTCTTCGGCGAGGGGCGCAGCCACGAGGTTGCCGCGCCTTCGGGAAACGAGGCGGTCGAGCGTTCTACCTGGTCTGGGCAACCCCTCCGTTCGGACGCTGTTGACCTGCTCAGGGGCCGCTCACCCCGGTGTCGACACAGGGCCGGCAGGATGGGTGGCTGAGGAGCGAGGCTTCCGTGACGTCAACCGAGAGGGGTAGCGGGAGCGAGAGGAACGGACGATGGGCGCGGGTCCATCCCAGCGCGACAACGAGTCTGCTCTAGGCTTTGCTGAGGCTGCGTCAATGGCGGCGGGGGCGGAGCGAGCGGACGGCGCGCACCATCGCACCCAGGACGAGCAGCGCGTAGGCGGTCAGCCCGACCAGGTAGGGCCACTGGTCGCGAGGGGCCTCTCCTTCGATGAGGAGGTAGCCCTCGACGCAGTCAAGCTTGCCGGTACGTTCACGCTCGGCCTCGAAGTAGGCGGCAAGCTGCGGCGAGGGGTCGTGGCTGCAAAAGGGGACACGATAGTTTTCGGCGTAGAAGTCGCGGATGCCGGCATACTTCCGCGGCAGGTCGGAGAAGGCGATGAGCCATCCGCTGCCGTCGAACTCTTCGCGGTTCTCGTCGGGGTTGTTCGAGTCTCCAAAGGTCTCTGAAGAGGCATCAGGGAGTTCGGTGGCCTTTCGGGCGACATAGAGCTGGGCGCCGATGAGCTTGAAGACGCCCCTGTCGCCGGCGGAGGCGTAGCGTTGCGGGATGCCGGAGAGCGAAACGAAGCGATTGGAGCGGAGGTTGGAGTCAAGCTGTTCGGCTCGGATCGCGACACCGATGTCTTCGGCGGCGCCCAGCGGGGCGATCGCGACCGGAGCGAAGAAGTAGCGGAGGTGTCCGACATACTGCCAGGCAATGAGGCCGCTCAGCCCGAGCAGCAGCACGAAGACAACGGGCCTCAGGATGCGTGTGGCCTGCGACTCGGCGATGCGGTCAAGCTCGGCAGTGCCGAGCTCTCCGACCTGGTTGGGACCGAAGAACTCCCGTTCGAATTCCTCGGGCGCCTGGCGCTGTTCGTTGTCGTCCATGTTTGGCCTCGTGAACTTCAGAATCGGCCTAGGGCGCGCTCTTTGGCAGGCAAGATTTCGAGGCAGGTTGTCCACCAACCGGTGAGGATGGTGGCGATGAACTCTTCGGGGAGCTGCTCATCGCGCATCTCTTCGGCGAGCGCCGCATGGTCGTAGCAGATGGGGAGGAACCGATGCCGGATGAGGCCGGGCGTGGTGAGCTCGATCTCCACGGCCCATACATGCAGATCGCCGGCGGTAGCAGGTCTTCCGATGGCGCCAACATTGATGACGGTGCGGCCGGAGGCGAGGGTGCGGGCCCAGGGGATTCCTGTGTGCGTGACGAGGAGCAGGTCGGCCTCTGCCTCTCGGAGCAGGTGCTCGAGGAAGTGGTCCGGCGAGGTAGAGGACCAGAGGAACTCGTTGGTCCGGCGGGTCGAGCCATGCGCCATCACAACCTGCTTGCCGTTCCAGAGGTGGCGGAAGCCGGTGGGCAGCGCCCGCAGCCAGTCCTTGTTGGCGTCCGAGGTGTGGGCAAGTGTGTAGTCGTAGCTGATGCGCGCGAAGTGGTTGTCGCGGGGGTCGGTGTAGCCGCAGGCGCAGTCTTCGAGTCTGTTGCCGACGGAGTGGTCGTAGTTTCCCTGCATGCAGCGGACGTCGGCGGCGTGAAGCAGCGGGAAGACCTTGTCTGGGTTGGGCCCGAAGCCGCCCATGTCGCCGAGGCAGTAGATTTCGTCGGCGCCGAGCCGCTCAGCCTCGGCGAGGGTTGCGGAGAGGCTGAGGTGGTTGTTATAGACGCCGCCGAAGACAACGACGCGGCGCGGTGGGTCGCGGTCGGGTGTCAGGTTCGGCATCGGAGGCCCTCCGCATGGCAGCTGTAACAGGCCTGGTGGGAGAGCTTGATCGGGTGGAGCGCGTCGGAGAGTCGGTCGCCCATGCGGGCGCCCTTTGCTTCGATGAGGATGGGGCAGGGGTAGACACCCTTCGCCGTGACCATGCGTCCCGTGCCGCAGGCGAGGGAGAAGACCTCGTCGGGGAGGAGGTCGCCGTCGAAGAGCCGCTCCTCGTCTGCATATCCGCGATCGCGCCTGGCCTCGCGACCGAGCCGAAGTGGGGGCAGGAACTTGAGTCGCGGACGGGAGATGCCGGCCTCTGCGAGCAGCTGCTGGAAGGCGGGGAGCGTGGCCTCGGTGGCGGAGACGACCTCGGTGATGGTGAGGATCGGATCGATGCCCGCCGATGCGCATCGGGTGACGGCACCGATGATCTTGTCGAAGGTGCCTCGGCCTCGGATGGGGTCGTTCTGATCGGCGGTGAAGCCGTCGAGCGAGATGCGCAGGTCGAGGCTGTAGGGAGAGGCGGCTGCGAGCTTGGCGAGTCGGTCGGCGCGGGGCGCGTCGATGAGCAGCCCGTTGGTGAGGATGCTGAGCGGTGCGCGCTCGAGGACGAAGGCGATGAGCGCCTCGATCTCCGGGTGGAGGAAGGGTTCACCGCCGGTGAAGTAGAACTCCCGCACCCCGAATCCGATGGCCTCGTCGACCGCCTGCGTGACCTGCGCGGTGCTCATCATCGGATGGCTCGCGTTGTTGGGGCCACAGGTGATGAAGCAGTGCTTGCAGGTGAGGTTGCAGAGCGTTCCCGTAACCTGGAGCCAGAGGGTCTCGAGGTAGGGGAAGGGGAGTGTTGGAGGCGCCGGCAGGGGAGTGGACACGGTGGTTCACGCAAAGTTTGGCAAACGTCGAAGAGTGGAGAACATTGGAGGCAGGAGGCCTCTTGCGCAAGAGCGAACTGGGAGCATGGCGAGGGTGCGTGGGCGTGGCGGTGGCGTTGGTGCTTTCGGCATGCTCGGAGGTCTCGACGCCTGTTGCACCTCCGCGGGCCGATGTTGGGCCCGTTGCGCCGGCGCCGGCCGTGGGTCCCGCAAGGGAAGGCAGCGGTGCGCCCGCGCTGTCGGAGCGGAGGCTGCCTGCTGTGGGCGTGGCGTCGAGCCTCTGCGAAGCGCTGGCTGTGGTCGCGCCGTCACCGCCGCGTTCCGGCGCCTCGGCCGAGATGCTGCTGGCCGAGCGTCGGGCCTGCGCGGGTGCTGTGGGCGAAGCGGTGGTTCGCTGGCGCGCTGCTGCCGCGTCGGAGCCACGGCTGGGCGACATCGTCAATCGCCGGATCGCGCAGGCGACGGGCGGTGGACAGCGGGGTGGACTACCGCCGCAGACCGGCGCGGGTTGGCTGACCACCGGCGGCGATGGCGATGGTCGGTGGGGCGATGAGGCGGAGCTGTTTGCGCTCGAGCCCGCGCCGTGGATTCGTGCGCGGTTGGACGCCGTCCGCTGGAATCGGGTGATGGAGGGTAGTGGCGGTGCTGCAGCGCTGGCCTGGTCGCTGCGGTGGATGTTGGAGACCGACGCAGGTGACGGCACGCTCTGGCTCGAACGGTTCGCATGGCTGCGGGCACGGCCGCCGCTAACCTCCGCAGACCGGCTGATGCTCTCGGGTCGTTGTGTGGACAGGTTTGCCTCGGTCGAAGAGCTGCCGCTGTCGGAGGCCGCGGTGCGGAGGCTCACGCCCATCGTGGAGCAATGTCTCGGCGCCTCTGCGTCGGAGGAGGGGCTGCTCCCCACGGGGTCTGCAGGCTGGCTGCTCGGCCGCGCTGATGCCGAGAGCGCCGAGGAGGCGGAACTGGCGGCGCGGGAGACGCGGTGGCAGGCGCTGGTTCGGGCTCGCCGCGCCGATCAGGATGCGGAGGCGCTCGAGATTGCATCCGCGCTGGCGTTGGCTCCCTCTGGGTGGCGCGGCGGTGAGTCGCTGCTGGCCGGCGTGACGCTTGCGGCCTCGTTGGGCGAGTCGGTGCGGTCGGAACAGGCGCTGGACGCGTTTGAACGGCTGGGTGCCTCGCTGCCTTGGGA
>CAIQPA010000050.1 GCA_903873545.1 uncultured delta proteobacterium | reverse complement strand
CTGCGTCATGCCGACGCGAAACGCCCGCAACGGCGGCCTGTTCACCCATGGCGGCAAGTTGAACATGAAGAATGCGCGCCACCTGCAAGACAGTGGCCCGCCCGACAGCCTGTGCGGCTGCTACACCTGCCGGAACTACTCACGGGGCTACCTCGCCCACCTCTTCCGAGCCCAGGAGATGCTTGGTCCGCGGCTCGCGACGATTCACAATGTGGCCTACTACCTCTCGCTCGTGACGGGCGCGCGCGAAGCGATCCTGGCTGGGCGGTTCGCTGCCTATCGGGCGGCCTGCATCGAGGGCTGGGCGGCGGCCGAGCAGGAAAGGCCTTCTGCGGGGTAAAGTGTTGACCCCGTCGCCCTAACTTTGGTAGTCACCCGCACCCATTTGCCTCTCATTTGCCGAATCGTCGGCACCGGGAGGCGTTTCCGGCCCTCATGACCCCACTCTCGCCCCTCATTTTGGCGCAGGCTCAGCCCGCCTGGTTCAGCTCCGTCATCATGCTCGCGCCGATGATTGTGCTGTTCTACTTTCTCATCATCCGTCCGCAGCAGAAGCATGCGAAAGAGTTGGAGAATTTCCGTTCTTCGCTCAAGATCGGCGATGCGGTCGTGACGATTGGCGGGGTGCATGGTTCGGTCACCGAGGTGGCCTCCGATGCCATCACGGTCGAGGTCGCCAAGGGCGTTCGGCTGAAGTTCGAGCGGGCAGCCATCGCCCGCATGCAGAAGCCGGCAGCGGAAGTGGCCGCACCTTAGTTCTCTTGTTTTTGCACATCCTGCGGTCGTAACGCAGGGTTGGAGCTGTTGCATCATGTCATCAGGTTGGAAATTCAGATTCGGCATGGCGCTTGCGATCACCATCGTGAGCATCCTTGCCCTCATCCCGTCGCTCTTCGTGAAGGACACGGATGCCCCCGACTGGGCGAAGTGGCTCAGCGGCGAGGTCAGCGCCCGCATCACGCCGGGCCTCGACCTTCAGGGCGGCCTTCATCTTCAGTACCAGGTGGATATCGACAAGGCGATCAGCGACAAGCTGGACCGCTACGCCGACCAGCTCCGCCGCAGTGCCAAGAAGGCCCACCCCGGCACGCCGCTCAAGGTGGGGCGCATCGAGGGCCAGGCTGCGCTCGAAGCCTCCGCGGAGGGCGTCGATGTCAACACGCTGCTCGATGCAGACGAACTCGCGCTGCTGCACCTCACCAAGGTTGCGGAGGGAGCGAAGGTCAAGTTGTCGCTCGATGCCGCCTATGTGCAGGAGACCCGCAGCTACGCGCTCAATCAGGCGATCGAGACCATCCGCAAGCGCATCGACGCGCTGGGTGTGGCGGAGCCGAGCATCTCGCGCCGCGGCGACGCTGACATCATCGTGCAGCTGCCGGGCCTCTCGGAGGCGCAGTTCAAGTCGACCAAGGACCTCATCGGCCAGACGGCGCAGCTTGAGTTCCGCATGGTGGCCGACGAAGACAACTCCTTCTTTGCGGGCGCTCAGGTTGTCGAGTCCGAGGGCGTCACCAATGCCGGTGGCCGTCCCGCAAGCGCCGACCTGCAGAAGCTCAAGGCTGCCGTTGCTGGGCTCACTCCGCCCGAAGGCACGGTCATCCGCTACATCAAGGAAGAGGAGTTCAACCGGGCCACGCAGAAGATGGAGCTTAAGCGCTACCGGGCGATGCTGCTCAAGGCTGAGGTCCCGCTCACGGGCGAGTACATCACCGACGCCCGCGTGATGCCCGACCCGCAGACCAACCAGCCCTTCGTCTCGCTCACGCTTGACGGCCAAGGCGCAAAGCTCTTCGGCGACCTCACCGCCGCCAACGTCGGCAAGAACATGGCCATCGTCCTCGACGATGTCATCTCCTCGGCGCCCCGCATCAACGACCGCATCCCCGGCGGCCGGGTCTCCATCACGATGGGCGGCGGCTCCAACTTCCAGGCCATCGCAGGCGAGGCACAGGAGCTTGCCATCGTGCTCCGTAACGGCGCCCTCCCCGCTCCGATTGAGAAGCAGTTTGAGACGCAGGTCGGTCCGTCGCTCGGTGCCGAGTCGATCAAGGCCGGCAGCTTGGCGCTTGTCATCAGCTTCCTCCTGGTGGGCGCCTACATGATCTGGCTCTACCGCGTGTCGGGTGTTGTCGCGACGGGCGTGGTCATGCTCATCGTCCTCTTCATCCTTGCTACAATGGCGGGGCTGAACGCGACGCTTACCCTGCCCGGTATCGCCGGCATCACACTGACGGTCGGTCAGGCGGTCGACGCCAACGTCCTTATCTACGAGCGCATCAAAGAAGAGCTCTCCGCGGGCAAGTCGGTACAGGCCTCGGTCACTGCTGGTTTCGACCGTGCCATGTCGGCCATCGTTGACGGCAACATCACCACCGCCATCGTCGGCGTTGTCATGCTCCAGTATGGCTCGGGCCCCATCAAGGGTTTCGCGGTCACGCTCCTCATCGGCATCGCTGCCACCCTCTACGCCGCCGTGTCGATCAGCAAACTCTACTTTGAGTACCTCATCGAGCGTCGCCGCGTCACCTCGCTGAGCATCTAACCATGGCCAACATGCAACGCTTCCAGTTTGATTTTATGAAGTACCGCGCCGGCTTCGCTTGGCTGTCGATCATCACGACTGTGATCTCGCTGGTGCTCATTATGGCGCCCGGCCTCAAGTATGGCATCGACTTCGCCGGTGGCACCAACATCATGTTGAGTTTCAACGGCGATGTAACCGACTCCGAGGTCCGTAAGGTCATCGAAGAGTCAGGAATCGCTGACCCGTCGGTGCAGCACCTTGGGGATGCCGCCTCGCGCCAGTACCTCGTGCAGACGGGTGCCGTGACGACGGTCGCCAAGGACAAACTCGACGCCATGAAGGCAGCCGTTGCTGCTGCCTACGGCGCGGAGGCCACCTTCGACTACAACGAGACCTCCGGCGACCGCATCTACATCCGGCTTGGTGAGACCCCCTACGGCAACCTCTTCGAGGCCGGTTCGGGCGCGCCGGATCCGGCTGCCGTTACCCTCTCGGGCAAGGCGACCGAGCTCGCGGCAGCGCTCCAGACGACGCTCGCCCCCGCGGCCGGCGAGGCCATTACCGTCTCGCCCTACGGTGGCCTCTCGGACCGTAAGTTCCTCGTGCAGCTGCAGTCCATGCAGACCGCCATCGAGGCCGGCCTCCGGAAGGCTTTCGGCGACAAGTTCAAGTCCGTCGACAAGGTCGAGACCGTTGGACCGCGCGTCGGTGCTCAGCTTCGCTCGGACGCGATCAAGTCGGCGCTCGTTGCCCTGCTCGGCATCCTGATCTACGTCGCGCTCCGGTTCGACATGCGCTACGCCCCCGGCGCCGTGCTCTCGCTTGCCCACGACTCGCTCATCCTGCTCGGCGTCCTGATCATCCTCGGCAAGGAGTTCAACCTCGTCATCCTCGCGGCGGTGCTCACGCTCATCGGCTACTCGCTGAACGATACCATCGTGAACTTCGACCGAATCCGCGAGAACCTTGATCAGAAGACCAAGGAGAAACTGCCGGCCCTCATCAACCGGTCGATCAACGAGGTGCTCAGCCGCACCATCATCACCTCCATGACCACCGTGCTCGCCACGGCCGCCATCTACCTCGTTGGCGGCGGCCTCGTTCGTGACTTCGCCTTCGCGATGCTCTTCGGCGTTATCTTCGGCACCTACTCCTCCATCTATGTCTCCAATTCGCTGATGCTGTGGACGACCGAGTGGTTTGAGAAGCGGGCTGCCAACCGGCCGCCCGAGATTATCTCGCCGGCCGCCAACCTGCCCTAAGCCTCCCCCTTGCAGGAGCCGCGCTCCCAAGGGGACCGCCCTCTGGCGCTCATCCCCCGACGTTCTGGAGCAGATCTCCGATGCATTGGAAGCATCATCCAACACAACCCGATGAAGTGGCGGCAGCGTCGCGCGCTCTCGGGGTGTCGGAGCTGACGGCCCAGTGCATCCTCAACCGGGGCGTGTCGGGGCTGGAGGCGATGGCCAACTTCCTGCAGCCCGACATCGGTCGGCTGCACGACCCCTTCCTTCTCAAGAACATGGACGCCGCGGTTCGCCGCATCCGCCGCTCCATCGTTCGAGGCGAGCGCATCCATGTCCACGGCGACTACGACGTGGACGGCATCTCCTCGACCTCGGTCCTTGTCATCGGCCTGCGCACGCTGGGCGCCGATGTCCATTATCACATCGTGCAGCGGGGCGACGGCGCCATTGGCCTGGGCCTCACCAGCCTCATGCGGGACCACATCCCCAAGCGGCCCAAGCTGATCATCACGGCCGATTGTGGCACGAGCAACCATGAGGCCATCGACGAGGCCAACCGGCACGGCATCGATGTCATTGTCGTCGACCACCATGTGCCTGGCGCTACGCTCCCCAAGTGCGCGGCACTGCTGAATCCGCAGCTCCCGCGGAGCGCCTTCCCCTTTCATCAGCTCGCCGCAGTCGGCGTCGCCTACAACCTCATGGTTGCGCTCGATACCTTTGTTGCCCGTGAAGATGCAGGCCGCTGGCCCCGGATGCCGCTGCGCGAGATGGCCGATATCCTTGCGCTCGGCACGGTGGCCGACCTGGTGCCGCTGGTGGACGAGAACCGCTCCTTTGTGGCTGAAGGGCTGAAGCTGATTCGTGGCGCCCGTCGCCCCGGCATCTGCGCCCTCATGAGTTGCGCCAACCTGCTGGGCGACGAAAGTACGGGCGAAGGGCCGGAGCCGATCACGGCGCGGACCATCGGCTATCGTATCGCCCCGCTCCTCAACGCCGCCGGCCGCATGGATGATGCGAGCAAGTGCGTGGAGCTGCTCGTCGCAGACAACTTCCGGGCGGCCGATCAGATTGCGCGGGAGCTGGTGCAGTGGAACCAGAAGCGGCAGGTGACGGAGCGTGAGGTGCTGGACGAGGCGATGGCGGAGGCCGCCCGCCGGGTGACCGCGGGCGATGCCACCATCATCCTGGCGAGTGCAAACTGGCACCCCGGCGTGCTCGGCATCGTGGCGAGCCGCATCGTGGAGCGCTTCCAGCGCCCTGTGGCGGTGCTCTCCATCGATGCCAATGGACTTGCGAAGGGCTCTGTGCGGAGCCCCGGCAGCGTCGACATGCTCCGTGTGCTCTCCAAGTGCCGAGACCTTCTCGAGACGCACGGCGGTCATAAACTGGCGGCCGGTGTCGCCCTCAAAGCGGCACGGCTCGACGAGTTCCGCGAGCGGGTGCAGGTGGCCATCCAGGAGCAGCTGGAGGATGGAAAGCTGCCCGGACGCTCCATCGAGATTGATGCCACGGTCGACCTCAACGAGCTGACGCGTGAGGTTGTCGTGGAGCTGGAGGCGCTCGCGCCCTTCGGCGCAGGCAACGCGGAGCCGGTCTTCGAGGCCCGACGCGTGCAGGCGCTGCAGCCCCGCGTGGTTGGCAACGCGATCCGCTTCAAGCTCCGGATTGGCGGACGCAGCTTCGACGCGATCGCCATCGGCGCTGCCTCCCGCATCGACGAGGTAAAGGGCACGCTCAGCGTCGCCTTCACGCCCCGCGCCGCCCGTCGTGGCGACGAGCAGGGTGTGGAGCTCCTCATCCGCGACTTCCGAAATGCCGACGGCCAACCCGATGCGTCGTAGTTTTCTACCGCCTGATTACAACAGCGCGCCAGGCATGGGGGCCTTCCGCATCGTGCTGCTGATTGTGGCCTTTGTCGGCGTCCTCTGGCTCACGCGGTCGGGCGCACAGACGCTGAGCAGCGGCGTGATGCTTCTGGCCGGTCCGCCCGCGGCAGCCGGTTCCGGGTCGGGCAGCGGTGCACTGACGCCGGCGGAACAGGCGGCGCTCGATGGCCGCAACCGTGAGCTTCAGGCTCGCTTGGCAGCCGCCGTCGCGGCCCAGCAGGCAGGCTCGGGCTCCGGCTCGGGAAGCGGCGCCACTCCGTGATTTCGACCGTCTGGAGGGCCTTCGAGCCAGGACTGGTCAACGAGCTGAGCACGCTCTTCGACCCTCGCTACCTCGACTACCGGGGCGCTGACTTCAATGCTGTTTCAGCGCTCCGTGAGCGGCTCGCAGGCCGCATTCCCTCCAAACTGGAGATCGGCAGCAACAGCGGCGAGTTCCTCGAGGGGCTCAACCAACGTTCCACCGCCGACCGGCCCGCCATCGGTATCGAGCACGATGGCACCCAGTTCAACCTGTCTGTGAAGCGCCGAGACAAGCGGAAGTGGCAGCAGGCTGAGGTGCTGCGCGCCGATGCGCGGATTGCTGTGCCGATGCTTTTTGCGCCCGGCTCGTTGGACGAGATCCATGTCCACTTCCCCGACCCATGGTGGAAGGACCGTCACGCCAACCGGCGCCTCCTCGAACCCCTCTTTCTGCGGATTCTGGCGCGGCGGCTTCGACCTGGCGGACAGCTCTTCGTCAAGAGCGATGTCTTCGACTACCTGCTCGCCCTGCGCGATTACGCGGCCGCCTCTGGCGCGCTGGTGCCGCTGCAGCCCGAGCTCTGGCCCGACGAGCGGAGCTGGACCCACACCCGTCGGGAGCGCAAGTGCATGCAGGTCGCCCTGCCCTTCGGACGCGGTTACTATGCCCGCAGCGCCTCGTTTGACGGCGCACTGCCAGAGGCGGTTGAGGTGGCCGAGAGCTTTGCCGTCAGCGAGCCCGGCAAGGCAATGGAGCTGCTGCGCGGTCGGCCATTGCACGACCGGATCCAGCGCGAGGTGCAGGCCGCCTCAGAGCAGCGAAAGGTCGACGCGGAGGACTGAGCCGCCGTCGGTCAGCGCAAAGAGCATGCTGCCGGAGACGGCCACGGGGGTCGAGAAGCCTGCGCCCGCATCGAGGCGGCCGTGGACCCAGGGGGTCTTGCTATCGAGCAGGTAGAGCCCGCGCTCGCTGGTTGAGACCATGAGGTAGCCGTTCGAGACCACGAGGCCATCTGCGACAACCTCTTCCAGGGCGAAGGCGGTGGTGGTTTCTCCGGTCTCGGGCGCGAGCCAGTGGAGTTGCGCATCGCCCGTGATGACGACGAGGCTGTCGTCGGTGCGGCCCATCTGGGAGATACCCTTGAGGGCCTGTTGCCAGACAACCGAACCCTGGGCGCGCGAGATGGCGAAGAGGCCGCCGCCGAACGAGGCGGCATAGACGGTGTCGCCGAGCACGAGCGGTGTGGTGTCGACATCCTTGAAACGGTCGGCGTTGCGGGCCAGCGGGACGCACCAGATGGACTTCCCGGTGCGGTCGAGCCGCTCGAGGTTGCCATCTGCGTAGCCTGCGAAGAGGTCGTCGCCGGCGGCGGTGACAGTAGCGTCGGACTGCAGCGCGATGGCGTTGCTGGCGGCCCGGTCTCGGCGCCAGGCCACCTCACCCGTTGCCCGCTTGAGTGCGACAACGCCGTTGCCAGAGAGCACCGAGACGACGAGGTCTCCGGTTACGAGCGGCGTGCTGTTGAAAGAGCCGGCGACCGATGCCTTCCAGACCAGTTCGCCCGTTGTCGCGCGCAGGGCACGGAAGGTGCCGTCGTGAACACCAACATAGACAATGCCCTCTGCGATGACGGGTGCGCCACCGGCAGCAGCCTCGCCCTCGATGGTCCAACGCGTCGCACCCGAGCCTGCGTCGAGCCCGATGATGCGACCGGAGGCGAGGGCTGCAACAACGGTCTGTGAGGCGGGGTCATAGGCAACGCCGCCGAACTGCTCCGCGCTCTTCTCGAAGGCGGCGAGCTGCTCGATGGCAACAGTCCAATGGGTATTGAGCCGGACAGGTCGCCCTGCATAGCTCACCAGCGGAGCGGGCGCACTTTGCGGCGCGCCACAGGCTGCGACGAGACCTGCGAGCAGCGCTGCGACGAGGCCCCGAGCGATCACGCGCCCGAGCCTTCTTTGGCGCCTGAGCCCTCTTTGGCCTCGATGCCGAGGTCGATCTCAAGCTGAACGATGCGGCCCTCTACGACAGCCTTGATGGGGCTCTCGGGGAAGGCAGTGGTGAGCTCCTTCCAGGCAGCGAGCGCAGCCTTGGGCTCGCCGTAGGTGTCGGTCAGTTCGGCCTTGAGGTACTTGGCGCTGAGCGCGAAGTTGGGCTTCTCAGCGGCGAGCTTGTCGAGGGTGGCGACAGCCTCGGGGAACTTCTTGGCCGACGCCTGCGCGCTGGCGAGACTGAGTGTGAAGGCGACGTCGTCGCCGGCGGGCGCACTCGCGATCGCAGCCTGGTAGGTGGCGATGGCTGCCTCGCCGGAGCCCGAGGCGACCTGTGCGGCGGCGACGAGCGGAAGCGCAGCGCTGCTGCCTGCGGCTGCGGCGGCCTGAGCAGCCTCGAGAGCAGCCTTCCAGCGGGCCTCGTTGGTCTTGAAGATGCGGCCGCGGCGGGCCTCGGTCTTGTCTTTGTTCTTCAGCTCTGCGCCGCTGCCGTCGCCCACTTCGGCCGTCTGAAGCGAGAGCGCGTCAAGCGCAAGCTTGGCAGAGGATGCGTCGGTCGCAGCGCTGCTGTCCTGCACCATCGAGTAGCCAATCATCGCGATGACGAGGGCGCCGAGGCCCACTGCGATCTGCTGACGGCGTGCAGCGAGCTTATCGAAGAAGCCCTCCGCAGCAATCGCGAACTCATCGGGCTTGGCCGCCTCGGTGGTCGGCTCGCCGGGAATCTCTGCCTCGCCTTCGAAGATGGGCTCTTCGCCGGGGGCCAGATTGTCGTTGTTGGTTACGGCTGGCTTCTCGGAAGCGGGCAGCTCCACCCTTCGCTTGATTTTTAGCGCCACGGCAGACTTCTCTGGTAGGTGATGGCTGGCCTCGCGTAGGAGTCCGCTTCATCGTGTGGTGACCGAGGCTGCCGCGCAGCAGCCCTGCAAGAGCGTGGAAGGTAGTGCGGTGGTAGAAAGGGTGTCAAGCATTCCGGCGCTCGCAAGCGCCCTCCGAGGCCGCTTTCTTGCCTGCTGCACCCTGCTGCTCCTCCTCTTGCCTGCAGCCTCCGCCCGCGCGCAGGTTGGTCGCGGCGAGTGGTCGCCCGCGGTCGAAGCGGGCCTAGCGCTCCCCGCACTCACAGAACCGCTCGCGCCAGGCGCCGAGGTCGCCCTATCGCTCACCTCCGCCCTGCTCCCCGGCCCGGCCTGGACTGGTCGCCTGGCGGTCACGACCGACGCTGACAGCAACCTTACTCCGGCGGCCTCCGTTACCGCCGTCGCAACCCTCGATGCCCTCGCCTGGGTCCCCTACGCAGGCCTCAGCGCAGGGCTCCGTTGGCAGAACGAGCTGCAGCCGACGGCGGGCCTCCTCTTGGGCGTCGACCACCGGACCGAACGCGACCACGCCACGGGTCTCCAAATCCGCATCGACGCGCCGCTGGACAGCGCGCACGGGCCGACACCAGCCTGGAGCGGAGCGCTGCTCCTCTCCTACCGCTGGATTGTCGACAGCCTCGCGACGCCGCAGCTTTGACGCCTATTCGGTCTTACCCTCATCCTCTTTCTTGCCGCGCGAACGGAAGAAGATTTTGAGCGGAACACCCTCGAAGCCGAAGGTGTCGCGGATAGAGTTGCGGATGTAGCGCTGGTAGCTGAAGTGAACCAGCCGGTCGTCGTTGCAGACGAACATGAAGGTGGGCGGACGGGTCGCTACCTGGCTGCCGTAGAAGACCTTGAGCCGCTTGAGGCCGGTGCTCTTGGGCGGGTTCTTGAGCAGCGACTCCTCGAGGAAGCGGTTGAGCTCCGAGGTGGAGATACGGCGGTCGAACTGCTCGCGGACCCGAATGGCCAGATCGAAGATGCGGCTGACGCGCAGGCCCGTCTTGGCCGAGACGGTCATCATGGGTGCGTAGTTACAGAAGGCGAGAAGCTCCCGCACGTTGGCGAGGTAGGCCCGCGCCTCGGGCTCGCTCATCTTCATCATGTCCCACTTGTTCAGGAGGAGCACGATGCCGCGCCCCTTCTCGTGGGTGAGGCCGAGGATGCGCTGGTCCTGGGCGGTCACGCCGACGGTGGCGTCGATGAGGTAGAAGACCACGTCGGCGCGGTCGATGGCCTTGAAGGACTGCACCACCGCATACTGCTCGACGCGGTGAGAGATGCTCCGCTTGCGACGAATACCGGCGGTATCGATGAAGAGGTAACGTTGGCCGTCCCGCTCAATCCAGGTGTTGATGGAGTCGCGGGTGGTGCCGGCGACGTCGCTCGTGAGGAGTCGCTCCTCGCCGAGGATGCGGTTAACGATGCTCGACTTGCCGGCGTTGGGGCGACCCAGCATGGCGACACGGAGCACCGTCTCATCACGCTTGAGCTGGTCCTGCCGCGGCAACATGGGGAGCACCAGCTCCATGACCATGTCGAAGTTGCGACCGTGCTCTGCCGACAGGTCTTGGACGTTGGCAAAGCCGAGCTCGTAGAACTCGCCGATGCCCACCTCCTGGCGGGGTCCGTCGACCTTGTTGACGAGGATGAAGACCGGCTTTCCAGCGTGCCGAAGCACGGTGGCGATCTCACGGTCGGCAGGCACCAGGCCTACCTGCCCGTCGACGACGAAGAAGATGATCTGCGCCTCTTCGATGGCCAGCTCGGCCTGACGGCGCATGAGCTTCAGCATGCTGTCGTCGGTGTCGGGTTCGAAGCCGCCCGTGTCGACAACGTGGAAGACATGGTCGTCCCAGGTGCCGTCGCCATACTGGCGGTCGCGGGTCACGCCGGGCATGTCCTCGACGATGGCGAAGCGGGTGCCGGTGAGCCGGTTGAAGAGCCGCGACTTGCCCACGTTGGGCCGGCCGACGATGGCGATCAGCGGGATGAGGGTGTCGGTCTCTTCGGGGAACTCCCCCTCTTCTTCGAGGAGGTCTGCGCCCTCGCCTTCTACCTCTTCGTCATCGTCGCCGATGCCGTCGTAAAACTCGGCGACATAGTCGTCAGCAGCCTCGGTGTCGTCGAAGGAGTCGTCCTCATCGTCATGTCCTGGGAACTGGCTCACAGCTCGTCTCCTTGGTAACCAAAGCGGGCGAGGCCCTTGTCGTTGCCGCTCCAGTCCTCCTCCACGCGCACCATCAGCCGGAGGTGAACACGGGATTGAAAGAGGCGCTGCATCTCGCGGCGGGAGCCGATGCCGATCTCCTTGAGACGGGAGCCGCCCTTGCCGATGAGGATGCCCTTCTGGGAGTCGCGCTCTACGTGGATGACGGCAGAGATCTCGATGCGGCCGAGGTCGGTGTCGTCGGCGAACTCTTCGATTTCGACGGCGGTGCCGTAGGGCACCTCGTTGTGCGTCTGCAGCAGGATCTGCTCACGGATGAGTTCGCTCATCATGAACTGCTCATCGCGGTCGGTGACCACGTCGTCCGGGAAGATGGGGGTTCCCATGGGGAGCAGCGGCGCGACGGCGCGGGCGATGCGCTCCACATTGTGGCCACGGTTGGCGCGGATGGGGACGATGCCGGCAAACTCGCCGCTCTCGCCAAGACGCGCGAGGGCTGGGAGCAGCGCCTCCTTGGTGGGCAGGAGGTCGATTTTGTTGAGGACGAGCACGATGGGGCGATCGGCGGCGGCCCGCTTCACCCGCTCCATCACCTCGGCGTCGCCGCCCCAGATGGGGGGCCGGTCTTCGCGGATGGTGGAGGCGGCCTCGAGGACGAAGAGGATGACATCGGTGCCATCGGCTGCGTCGAGCGCGGCGGTAACCATGCGCTTGTTCAGGAGGTTGGCGGCACGGTGGACGCCGGGTGTGTCGACCCAGATGATCTGGTGCTCGCCCGGCTTGGTGGTGACGCCGATGATCCGGTTGCGGGTGGTCTGCGGCTTTGCAGTCGCGATGGAGACCTTTCTGCCCACAAGCTGGTTGAGAAGGGTTGACTTGCCCACGTTGGGTCGGCCAACAATGGCCACCGTTCCGCAGTGGAGCTCAGATGCCGTTTTCAATGTCATTCTCCAAGGTCGTGCCCGCCCCGGGTATGCGATTGGCAAGCAGCTTGCCTCGCCCCGGATTGACGGAGGGCGGCCTGCATAGCCGCTTTGCCGTCAAAGGGCCAGAAAGCCTTGCGAGGAGCCTTCGGAGCGGCCTCGTTCTCCTCACGCTGGTGTCGATTCTGACAGCCTGCGCAGAGGCGAAGGGCATTGATACGGGTCCCTTCGCGCAGGCCGAGCGGGCCATGCAGATTGGCGACCATGACAATGCCAAGACGCTCTACCAGAGCTTCCTCCGCTCGGCGCCAGAGCATCCGCTCGCCAAGGTCGCGCTGCAGCGCATTCTCATCATCGACATGCAGCGCGACGCCGTCATGAAGGCGCAAGGTGGCGCTGTGCCAGACTATGTGAACCCGCTGGCCAAGGTCCCCGACGCACCGGCTGCAGCTCCGGCAAAGGCGCCCAGCGCGCCGACTGCGCCGTGAGCAGCATGGGCCTTCCGCATGCCATCGGCGCCGCGCCGAGCCGCCTCGGAGCGGCGATGCTCGTCGGGCTGCCGCTCGCCGGGCTGGGTGCGCGGCTGGCCGGCCTCCGTCTGCCCGCCTCGGACACGGGCGCAGACCTCGAACTCTACGCGGCGCTCTTCACGGTCGCGCTGCTGCTCTTTCCCGCCTTCGACCGGCTCATCCGTCTGCCCCAGCTCGAGCCGTTACGCGCCCTGCCCTTCACGGGCTGGATGGTCGCGCGGGGCTCGCTCGCCATGGTGACGGGCGGCGCGCTCGGAGCGGCGCTCACGGTTGCGATGCTTCGGGCAGACCTGCCGCTCGCGGCCACGCTGCCCGGTGCCGCGACCATTGGCCTCGTTGTGCCGACCGGCGCGATGGCGATGTTGCTGGCGCTGCTGGTCGCCGTGACGGACAGTGGATCTGGGCTCGGGCGCTCGCTTGACCTCGATGCCCGCAAGCCGTCGCGGGTGCTCATCGAGCAGGCGCCGGGAATCGCCATCGTGATGGGCCTCATCGCGGGGCTGCTTGCCTGGCTGGCTGTTCGCGACGCGGAGAACCAGTTTCTGCGTGACGGCGAGCTCACCTCGCTCAGCCGTGCCGCGACGCTGGTCGGCTGCTTGGCGTTGGCGGCGGGGCCGCTTCATCTGCTCTCGGCCCTGCGCGGATGGCAGCGCGAGGCGCACCGGGTGCTGGCACGCTGCTACGACTTTGACCGCATGTTCGACGACCTGGCCATTCGGCAGCAGGCCCGCGAAGAGGAGGTGGCCGTGCCGCCGCTCGACCAGACCGCGCCGCTCGACGACGCGCTTCGCCGCTCCTGGCTCCGCACGCCCGCACTTCGGCTCGTGGGGGCGCTCCTGTTCGGCTGCGCTGCAGCTGCTTTCGGCGCGGCGCGCGGCGTTCCGTTGGTAGCGGCCATCGGGCTCTCGGCCATGCTCTCGGTGGGTGCCCTGCCACAGACCGACTGGCGGTTCGCCGAGACGCGGGCCTGGCTGACGGGGCATGGCGAATCGCTGCGCACCCTCCGTACCCTCTCGCGTGAGGCCGAGCTCCAGCGCGCTGCGGGCTGGATTCCCATGCTGCTGCTCGGCGCGCTGACGCCCGGCGCCCTGCTCCCCATCGCTGCAGCGGCAGCGGTCCACCTCGCCGTGGGGCTCGTCGCTGCGCAGGGCGACGCACCCAAACTCCTGCCCCTGCTGCGCCTTCCGCTCGTGATCGTCGCGACCGTTGTGCCCGCGTCGGCGCTCATCGCGCCGCTCATCGCCCTGCTCGCGCTCCGGCTGCCCTTCAACCAACTCTCCACGCGGGCAACCACCCGATGACCAGCCGCCTCCGCATCGAACATCTCGCCAAGCGCTACGGCGCCAAGGCGACCCTTACCGACCTCTCCTTCACCGTGGAGCCCGGCGAGGTCGTATCGCTCCTCGGTCCGAACGGCACCGGCAAGTCGACCACGCTCCGCATCGTCGTGGGCATTCAGCCGGGCGACGCGGGCAAGATCTGGCTCGATGAGACCGAGGTGACCGAACGGCCCGACCTCGCCAAGTCCCGCATCGGCTATGTGCCGCAGGATGCCCCGCTCTTTGAGCGGCTCTCTCCGCTCGAGATGATTGAACTGGCCGGCCGGCTGCGCGGCCTCACCACCGACGCGGCCCGCGCCCACGCCGCCGACTGGCTGCAGCGCGTAGGCCCGCGCGGCTCCGAGCAGAAGCGGATTGCGCAGCTCTCGGGCGGCCAGAAGCAGCTTGTTGCCATCGGCTGCGCGCTGGCGGGCAACCCCTCGCTGCTGCTGCTCGACGAGGCCTACGCCGGTCTGGATGCAGCCGTCATGCGTCGGGCCGACGAGGCCATCTTCGCCTACCGCGACGGCGGCGGCAGCGTGCTCATGACCAGCCACCAGCTCGACCATGTGCAGCGCATCTCCGACCGCGTTGTGGTGCTGCACCATGGCATTGTCGCAGCCACGTGGAACCGGGCGGAGCTGGCGGCCAACATCCCTGCGCCCCACCCCACCCTCTCCGACCTCTACCTGAGCGTGGTCGGCGAGCGCGACGCGGATAGCTAACGCCAGCTGTTCCGCCCCCGAACCCTCCGCAGATGCCGAGGTTCAGTTTAAGCCGACCCGGCCAGTCTCGACTTTCCGTGCCTGCTTCTCGGCGCATTGGCGGTCACCGCTTGCCTTCGTGATAATGTGATACTATGCTATCACGCTATCACTGTCTCCTCATCCTCTTAGGAGTCCCCTTGTCAGCGCCCACACCGGTTTCCGACCTGCTCGACGCCTTCATTCATCTCCGCACCAGAGAGGAGGCCGAGGCCTTCCTTGTCGACCTGTGCACCCCTGCCGAGCTCGAGGCGCTCTCGGGTCGATGGCGGGTGGCGCGGCTGGTGAGAGAGGGGATTCCCTACCGCGAAATCCACGACCGAACCGGGGTCAGCACCGCGACGATCACACGGGTGGCGCGGGCTCTCACGCAGGGCACTGGCGGCTATCGTCGTATGCTGGACCTTCCGGCCAAGCCCAAGCGGAGCAAGTGATGGAACAGCGCGAACGACTCCGCATCGGCATCCAGAAGAATGGCCGCCTCGCAGACCGCTCCCTCGCCCTTCTCTCGAAAGCCGGCGTGAACTTCGACCTCCGCAAGGACCGCCTGCTGCACGCGAGCCCCGACTTTCCGATCGACCTCATGCTGGTCCGAGACGACGACATCCCCGCCTACGTGAACGATGGCGTCTGCGACCTCGGTATTGTTGGCGAGAACGCGGTGCAAGAGGCCATCTGGGCGGCGCCCGTCCGGCACGGTCACGGGGTGACAAAGCTCCAAGGGCTGGGCTTCGGCGCCTGCCGTCTGGTCATCGCGGTTCCCGAGCGTCTGCCGTTTGACGGGCTCGCGTCGCTGCGCGGCGCCCGGGTAGCAACCTCCTATCCGAACTGCCTGAACCGGCTGAGTACCGAGGAGGGACTGGAACTCGAATGCATCCAGCTCGCGGGATCGGTCGAGATCGCGCCGGGGCTCGGCATTGCCGATGCGGTCTGCGACCTGGTCTCGACGGGTGGAACGCTTCGCTCGAACGGACTGCGAGAGGTCTTCACGCTGTTCGAAACCGAGGCTGTCCTGCTTCGGACGGAGCGAACGCTGCCGGCGGAGATGGAACGCGACCTCGCCCGCCTCGCCCTGAGACTCAAGGGCGTCACCCGTGCAGCCAACGCAAAGTATGTGATGATGAACGCTCCGCGCAGCGCGCTCGAGCGCATCCAGCAGGTGATTCCCGGCATGGAGTCGCCGACGGTGATTCCGCTCAGCGGCGACGGGGACAGGGTGGCGATCCACGCGGTCGCCTACGAGGAGATCTTCTGGGAGACGCTCGAGACACTTCAGGCCTGCGGCGCTTCGTCGATTCTCGTTCTGCCCATCGAGAAGGTGATCGCATGACGCGGCTACCCGCCATCAGAAAGTGGGATGGGAAGGCGCCGGAGCGGCCGCGCTCGGTGCGGAGCCCTGCGATGCGCCGTTCGGTTGCGAACATCCTCGCGGCGGTTCGGAAGGAGGGAGATGCCGCGGTGGCGCGGTTCACCTCCCAATTCGATGGTCGCACCCTCCTGGATAGCCGCGTGGCGCCGAGCCGCTTCGAGGAGGCCTTTGCGCTCGTAGGCGCGGAGGGTGTCGCCGACCTGCAGGCCGCCATCGAGAACATCTCTCGCTTTCATCAGCATGAGGTTCCCGCGGCCTTTTCCTGCGAGACGATGCCTGGCGTGCGTTGCGAGCGCCGCTTTCTGCCGATCAGCCGCGTGGGGCTCTACGTCCCCGGCGGGTCGGCGCCGCTCCCTTCGACGGCCATGATGCTCGGCGTTCCGTCGCAGATTGCGGGGTGCAGCCTGCGCGTGCTCGTGTCGCCTCCGCCCATCGCTCCTGCCATTCTTGTGGTCGCCTCGTTGCTCGGCATCACGGAGGTCCACGAGATTGGGGGCGCGCAGGCGATCGGAGCGCTCGCCTTCGGCACAGAGCGGGTTTCGAAGGTGGACAAGATTTTTGGCCCCGGGAACGCCTGGGTCACAGAGGCAAAGCTTCAGGCATCGCTGGATCCTCGCGGAGCAGCCTGCGACCTGCCCGCCGGGCCGTCGGAGGTGATGGTGCTCTGCGACCGGAGCGCCGACCCAGATTTTGTAGCCGCCGACCTGCTGTCGCAGGCGGAACATGGCCCCGATTCGCAGGTTGTTGTGGTCTCTCACGACGCGGCGACGCTGCGAGCGGTTCGGCGGGCCGTTGTCCGGCAGTTGGCGCTCCTGCCACGGCAGCAGATTGCGGCCGCCGCGCTCCGCCACAGCCTGTTCCTGCTCGTTGCAGAGCGAAGCGACCTGATTCGCGTGGCGAACGCCTATGCTCCGGAGCACCTCATCCTTCAGGTTCGCGACCCTGCAGCGCTCGCTGACGAGGTGGTGCATGCCGGCTCCGTCTTTCTCGGCCCTTGGACCCCGGAGTCGGTGGGGGATTACGCCAGCGGGACAAACCATGTGCTGCCGACCTACGGCTTTGCCCGTGCCTACAGCGGCCTGGGCGTGGAGCAATTCATGAAGAGCATCACCTTCCAAGAGGTAACCCGCGCGGGCCTGCAGCGGCTTGGCCCGTTGGTGGAGCGGCTCGCTGCAATGGAGGGGCTGACAGCCCACGCGGCGGCAGTTCGTGTTCGTCTCGAGAAAGGGGTTGCGCCATGACCGGCCCCGCGATGCACCTGGCGCGGCCGGAAGTGCTCCGCATGCAGGCCTACGTCTCGGCCCGGAGCATCGCGGCGGCCAACGACGCGCTCCGCCTGCTCGACGCCAACGAAGCTCCCGAGCCGTTCGACGCGGATGGCCCTCCGATCCACCGATACCCCTCTCAGCAGCCGGAGCGGTTGGTAGAGCGGCTCG